>JAXHSZ010000227.1:0-8438 GCA_034190725.1 Thermodesulfobacteriota bacterium | reverse complement strand
CCTCCGGCAACTCCTTTTTTTTGACCCATTCCTTGTAGCTCTTGATAAAATCCTGCAAAGGTTTGTAAGGGAGGTCCTTATGCCAATACGCCAGCCCAATCCAACCCGGTCGGCCTATAGTTTCCTCTGCCATCTTATCCCCTAAGCCCCTCCACACAGCGACATCAGTTGTACCAGACCACCCAACGGATATAAGAGGAAAATAATTCACGGCATAACAAGCTTTACACCAAAGAATTATAAGTTTATGGGGCAGCCCTGTGAGAACCATCTGAGCACCGGACGCTTTTACCTTAAGGGCCACCGGCTTTAGATCATCAGACTTTGCCGAGACAAGCTCATTTAATACCAATTTATCTCCCAATCCGTACTTTGTGGCTGACTTCGGTATGATACGTTTCTGGAGTGGACCAGCACTAATGTCATAAGCGATATGAGCAACCTTTTCTATGGGGATATTAAATTCCTCCATGAGCGAGGCTCCTCCTCCAATTATGAAATCTCCTATGTCGGACGGCATCACTTGCATATTCCTTCCATATTCGTACGATTCCTTCGAGACTAATATTCCTATTCCCGAAAAAATAGGCACTTTGTACCTGTCAGCATAAGGAAAAGCCGCTTTCATACCGGCACTGATCATTGGGCCAAGACAGGCCACCACTTTCTCTACCGTCACCAAACGTTCAAACTCACTTACACCAGTAGCTGCTTGTGTTTTATCATCAACCATAACGTGTTTCATCCTAGCCCCTCCAAGGCTTTTTATCCCGCCCTCCTCATTAATCTGCTCAATAGCAAATTCAATCCCGCTCTTTGCATCTATTCCATAAGTAGCCGCAGGACCGCTAAGAGGCAGTATTACACCTATTTTCACAGGTTCTGCTTCCGGTGGAGCTGCTTTTTTGCAAGAGCCCGTTATCGTCCCAGTCAAAAACAGGGCAATACATAACAATACAAACCTTTTCATAGGTATTCCTCCCCCCTATTGTATTATAAAGTAAGATGTTACCTCATTTCTGTCCGAAATGGCCATCTTCCAGAATCTCTACGTCAGATTCAAAATCTTATACACATTCTAGAACACCATCTGCCACCATCTCTGCAAACTCTTCGTCGGATATGCCTAAAATCTCTGTACATACATAATCGTTGTCCTCACCGAGACAGGGTGCTGGCCCCGTTTCAAGGGGGACTTTTGATAAGATGGGGGGCAATCTGCAATAAGTGAAAGGACCTATTTCACGATGATCAATTACCTTCCAAAAGTCGCGTTCCTTTAAATGGGTATCACGATCAAAGATGTCTACAGGGTCTGCAACGACACTTGCAGCGATCCCGGCTGTCTGTAACTTCTCCATCACTTCTTCGGGCGTAAAATTGACCGTCCACTCTTCCACAAGACGATTGAGTTCGGTTTCGTTCTCTTTCCTGCCGCGTAGGGTGGCGAATCGAGGTTCTTTTGTCCATTCCGGGTGACCCAAAGTACTACAAAAAGCCTCCCACTCCTCATCGCTAAAAACGCCGATAGCACACCACCTGTCATCCCCCTTACACCGGTAAACTCCGTGAGGGGCGGCATACGTCGATTCATTCCCACACCGGTTTTGTATCCGCTTGTTGGCAAGGCAATCCATTATTACCGGGGCAATAAAATGTAAACCTGCCTCATATTGAGACAAGTCAATGAATATTCCTTTACCGGTGCGGCGCCGATAGTCCAAACCGGCCATGAGTGCGGGAACCCCAAACCAGGGGGCTGTAAAGTCTGTGTATGCCCCTTGCGGACCCGTGCCCAATCGGTCCGGCCAACCGGTGAGATGTGAGAAACCTACTAAAGCTTTTAACATGGGACCGAACCCCACGGAGTCTGCATTTGGCCCGGTCGTTCCCTGCATGGAAGTTTGCACCATAATAATATCTGGTTTTATCTTTTTTACCTCATCATAGTGAAGCCCCCACTTCCTGATGACTCGTGGACTGTATGAAGCGGTCATAATATCGCACCAAACCACCAACTTTTTGACAAGCTCAAGTCCCTTGGGATGATCAAGATTCACGCCGAAACTGCGCTTTTTCCAGTTCATTATAGGAAAGAGGTAGCAGCGGTTCAAGCCTGGTTTATTGTCTTTATAGACCAGAGTCACTCTGCTTATGCAGGGACGTTTTTCCGACTCGATCCGTATCACCTCAGCTCCCCAAATTGCCAGAGTCCATCCCATGAACGGTCCAACACCGGCAGTGCTGAGCTCAAGAACTTTTACTCCTTCAAGCGGCTGTCTCATTTTGGTTCACCCCCCTATATAATATTTGCTTGCTTCAAGGCGCATATCTTCTCTGCGGACAAACCCAACTCTTCTTTGTAGACCTCTATGTTATGCTCTCCTATAAGTGGTGCACGCTTTATGGGATGCGTCTCGCTTAACCGGAAAGGAAGTCCGGGGTAGGTTAAGGTGACGTCTAACTCAGGATGCTCGATAGATGCCCAAAAATCTCGTGATGCGAGCTGTTCATCTTTGACAATGTCCTCAGGAGTGTTACTTGCCTGAAGGTAAATGTGCCTTTCAATAGCTCCTTGTTGAAGCTCCGCTTTTGTCTTGCCGGCAAAGAAGTCTCCAATCATCTTTTCGAGATGGTCTACCTCTTCCTGGGTTATCTTGTATATGTCCAGAGTTTCATAATTTATACCAGCTAAATCACCGGCCATCCCTTCCTCCTCCATCCACGTTACTAAGTTATTTAATGCTCTGCCATAAGCCCCGCCAAGGAATCTGAAGTTGACCTCACCATCCTTACAAATCCATACTTCACGAAAATAATTGGCTCCGCGTCGGACGACACCCCCCCCTCGCTTCTGAATATACTGAAGAAGTGGCCAGAAATATGATTCAAGGGCAATACATAACCATGTCGACTCTTGAGCAGATACATCAACATGCTGTCCTTCCCCGGTTATTTGCGTCAGATGATGGGCGATGAGGGTTGCTGAAGCAGCATGCACAGACGCATGAAAATATGCCTGGGGAAAGCTGATCCTGACCGGGGGACGATCAGGATCACCGGAACCATACATGAGCCCGCCTGAGGCCTGTAAGGTGAGGTCACAAGCCTTATAGTTTCGGTAAGGTCCTGTCTGACCATAAGGGGTTATTGAGGCCATTATCACCCGTGGATTGATCTCGCTTAAAGCTGAATAGCCTAAGCCTAAACTGTCCATGTAGCTGGGGTCAAAGGACTCAATGACAAAATCGGCAGTCTTAAGAAGCTTTTTAAAGATGTCTTGCCCATCAAGGGATTCGATATTCAGAGTTATACCTCTCTTGTTGGTGTTGTATGCAAACCAAAAAAGGCTCTTCTCAGGATCAGGGATATCGTTGTAGAAAGGACCAATATTTCGTGCCGAATCTCCCCCGGGTCTTTCCACTTTGATAACGTCGGCACCGAGGTCAGCCAATATGCGGCCACAAAGTAATCCCTTCTCATCAGTTAAGTCCAAAGCCCGATAGGGACTGAACAACAAATCTGTATCTGATTGTGTCATTTTTGACCCTCCTGAGAACTACAGTGATGTGTGTTGATGCAGACCCATATTTCATCTGCCGGCTTTTTCGAAGGGTTGACCGGTTCCTCACATGATGAGGACTCTCATTTCCCCTCCAGACTTTCCATGAGCCTGTCCATAAGCCGATGGTAACCCTTCTCATCAAAATCAGCAGGGATAGAGCTGCTTGTTTCATAACAAACTGCAGGGATCCCCCCCTCTTTAAGAAGCAGAGCACTTTCGAGGAGACCACTGGTGATGCCGACACATCCGCGATCCAGAGCCAGAACGACTCCGTCAATTTTACAGTCTTTTGCCAGGCTCAATCTGTGCTCGGAACGATGAAACAGCTGAAAAAATGGTTGTCCAACATAGAGTTCGGCTAACTCATCAAATGCATCCTCACGGCTTCTTATTTCACGACCCATCTCCCAAGGGGCAGACGCAGCATGCCAGCTTCCCTGTTCATCAGTAACGAAACATCCTCCAAAACCAAAAAGACTCAGGGAGCCAATATAAGTACCGTCATATTTCTCCGGATATCGCAGGATGTCACCGATCCCTATATGCCAAGGCAAATTGCCTTCGTGAAAGAGACGGAACCTCTCATTTTCAAAGCCAGCAATACCCTCTTTTACCCGTTCCTTGACCTCTTCCAAAGCCAACTCATAAAAGTCAGCTACGTCGGAGCGGAAAGTCGCACCTCGAGTGATTAAGGTGGAAAAGGAAGCCAGATTTCTCTGTTTGACAGGGGCGGGAACCGTCTTTTGAAGCAAAACCATCTCGCTCATGCTCCGATGTACTCGCCATTCATTGATTGTTCCTCGTATGAGTTTTTCGTCATCACATTTTTTGTCTAATACTTTTTCCATCTTTTCTACTGTCATGTACAATGTTTCTATGAAACGCTTCTTGGCCAATTCCATATTATGAGGAATCCAGGGACATTCAATATCAATCACCGGAATTCCGAAGTTTTCTCCATGGAGCTGATGAGACTTTACCTGCCCCTGGCATATTATCAAATTAATGGCAATGTCTGGACGAATCTGTTCCCCTGTTTTGGCATTCAATCCAAAAGTGCCGGCGTGATAGGCTCCCAACGCAATGCGCAACGTTGCACAGCAATCTCGGGTGAAGCCTTTTGCCTCGGCAGCCTCATTGAGCTTATTCAGTAAATTCAAGTCTCTCATGTCCTTCCCTGTAGGCATAGCCGGATAGACTTCCGCATCAAAAGCGCCATACAGAGCGCAGCATCCTCCCTCTCCGCCCAAAATAAGGACCTTGCCTCTTTCGTTGGCAGAAAAGGTGTCTTTCCCCACCTGTCTGCGAACCTCTTTGAGTTTAGCGAAACTTTCCAACGGCCTGGTCGGATATTTTGCCGTCGCACTTGCCATAACAACACCTCCCTTCTCTTCTAAATTACCTTTTCTTCTCTCAATGCAGAAATTTCATCCCAGCTATAACCGAATTCCAATAGGACCTCCTCAGTATGCTGACCAAGCTCCGGAGCTCCTGCCTTTGGCTTCCCCGGGGTCTTACTGAATCTTATAGGGACACCTGTCCGCCTGATTCGACCTAAGATTGGATGGCCCACCTCAACAACGTATTCGTTTGCTTTTACCTGTTCACTTTCTGCGGCTTCCTCGACAGTATGAATTGGTCCGTATGCAAAAGGACACTTTTTGCTAAATATCTTGAACCATTCATCCCTTGTTTGGGTAGCAAAGGTCTCCTCTAAAATAGAGATGAGTTCCAGATACGTCTTTCTCCTCTTCTTGGCTGAATCAAACCTTGGATCATCCTTTAATTCTTCTTTCCCGATCGCCGTGCAAAATTGATCCCAGTATCGGTCAGACTGCAACTCCGACAATATAATCCATTTGCCGTCACTGCATTGGTAATTGAGTGTAAGCGGGTTTCTCTGTAGGCTTCTGGTAATTCTTCCCATAGGCCGCCCCTTTAAGAAGTATGTATTTATATTCAGGTATTGCAAATGAATCGAACCACCCAACATAGAGACCTCCACTTCTTGGCCTATTCCCTGACGCTCTCGAACCAGCAGAGCCGTAACTATACTGTTCGCCAGCATTGTTCCACCCATTTGATCCATGAGAGCGCCCGATACCACTATAGGTGGCATACCCTCCTCTCCCATGGTCATCATCAACCCGGAATACCCTTGTATTATGGGATCATAAGCACGAAGATGACTCTCAGGGCCTCGGGTTCCAAAAGCAGTACCCAAAGCGTAGATGAGTTGAGGATTGTATTGAGACAAAGTGTTGTAGTCCACACCTAACTCAACAACCTGATCTTTGCGATAGTTGGTAAAGAATACGTCTGCTTTCTCTACCAGCCGATAGAGCACTTCTTTGCCTTTTTGTTTTCTGAGGTCCAGGGTAAGACTCCTTTTGCCCCGATTCAGGGTGTCAAACATTAAATTCACTCCGTCAACAGTCATAAAAGTGCCGAATAAACTCTCTATCCCTCGTGATGAGTCACCTCTTCTGGGGAGCTCTATCTTGACTACATCAGCACCTAAATCAGCTAACTGATATCCAGCAGACGGGCCATTCATATACGCTGAAAGCTCTATTATCCGGATCCCTTCCAGTGGTAGCATTTCCTCTCCTCCAATGAACGCACAGTAGTTCCTCAACTGATCGGTTCAAGGTCCAAAGGTTATAATCTGATGATATCTCTCACCTTATAACACACTACTCAGATGCGCCTTTTTCACCTATTGGATGAAAAAACGTGTCACCCCTCTTAAGGCATAATCCTTTTGATTTGATCCGGTCAGGGATCTTCAACCGGGAACCGTGAACGTTGAACTGCTCAACCTGGGCAGTTATAAGACCGATTGTGTTCACCCTCTCTCAGATACAAATCAAACGTGTGTATCGAAAAATGTCAATTTGTCAAATTATGATTTACAGAAGGTATGAAAGTCAGCGTGAATACCAAATAGAAGAGAATTTATTTCTGCGTAAGCCCTTATGAATGTGAGATAGAGGAATTGATGTCGCTACGAAAGAATAGTACACTACAGTTTTTTGCCCTAATAATCGGACTGAGGCGATCCTCCTGCCCTGTGACAGGTCAAACGTCTCGCCTGATGAAAAATCTTTTCAGTATAATTTTATATCAAGAGGGACTCTTTTCGCCTGGTGAGTGAGTCAGTTGAGCCAGACGCATTTGTAGACGACGTCTCTCAAACCAAGGCACAATCCCTGCTTTTAAAAATAGTAAAACAACAATTATGGTAACTCCGTAAATAATGTCGTCGATTCCGGGAATTAAGGCGCCATAGGTTTTAGCGTATTCCAAGATTGGTACCAGAATGCCCGATGCCAGGATCGGTCCCCATACGGTTCCCATGCCCCCGATCACCGTTAAAACAGCTATGTCAAGCACGAACCGAACACTCACAGTGGTTTCCGGATTTACAAAACACTTGTAATGGGCCCAAAAATTGCCGGCAAATCCCAGCAGCGCCATGGTTATGAGCATTGCTATCATTTTATACTTGAATATATCAACTCCGGCTGCGCTTGCCGCCACTTCATTCTGATAGATGGATTTAAGATAAATCCCTAATTTTGAATTAAATATAAATCGACAAAAAATCACGATTGCGACAACCATAGCCAGTGCAAAGTAGTAGTAAGGCAAGGCAGTTATCCAGTGGAAATTCACCGGATCGCTCTTCACAAATGAGATGATAAGACCATCAGTCCGCCCCAGATAATCCGTACCTGTTATCACGAAAGTAAAAATTTCGTTAAACGCTAAAGTGACGATAGCAAAAGCAAGCAAGGGTAATTTATACTTAAATATGGGAATACCTACAATCGTACCAAAGAAAGCCGCTATCACCGGACCGACCAGAAACATTATCCAGGGACTAAAATGAAACTCCTTCCATAATATGGTTGAAACATAAGCCACTGAACCGTATGCTACGCCAATCATTAGATTGAATTGACCGGCGGAAGCGCCGATGTTAAATGCAGAGCAGAGAAACATCAGCAGAAAAGTCTGGATTAAAATCTTCTGCCACGTGAGCTGAATAAAAAGGGGGAGAACCAGCAAAACAATCAGAATGCCGATTAAGACCAACTCGTGAAATCTGAGACGCTGAAAAAATCCCATTATTCTAACCTCCTTGTTCCAAACAGACCTTGAGGTCTTGCGAACATCACCAGAATGAAGATGCCGTATGGGATGGCAAGGGCATACGAGCCACCCAAATAGAATTGACCGAGACCTTGGCTAATGCCGATAACAAATGCTATTATCAGAGTTCCTAAGAAGTGTCCCATCCCGCCCACAATGAGGATAATGAGAGCCATGAGGGTCAAATGGAGCCCCATGATTGGTCGCAGAGACCACATTGGGGCAAGCAAAGCGCCGGTTATGGCTACGAACACAAAAGCCAGGCTCAATGTTCTGAAGCGGATCTGAGATACATTGATGCCCATGAGAGATGCCGTATCAGGACAGTGGGCAACAGCACGAATAGCACGACCAAAATCAGTCAATTGTAACATAACGTAAAATCCGATACAGATTACCAACGAGACAAGAACGGCTATCAAATATCCGGTTTCTATAGGTATTGCCCCGATGAAGACTCGGTTGAGGGTGATGAAACTCGGTACTGCCTGAACATTCGGAGTAAAAATAGCTTCCAGGATCCTTTCAATAACAAGCACCAAACCAACCCCTACTTGGAAAAATATTAAAGGGCTGTGATTCAGAACAGGGAGCAACATGAACCTCCAGAAGAGAAACCCCAGACCAATCAATACTCCTGCAGTAATAAAAACGGAAATATATGGCTCCAAGCCGATGGTCGTGGCCAAAACAAAACATATATACAGGGCTATTG
>JAXHSZ010000226.1:0-6846 GCA_034190725.1 Thermodesulfobacteriota bacterium | reverse complement strand
GAATTAATAAAGCGAATTAACGCTCCCCACGAAAGCGACAATGTTTCATTGTTACTGGGTGAGAATCCCACCCCACTGAAAAAGATGGAGGTTACGAAGAAGATACTGGCCGAGGCAGGGATACCGGCACAGGTAGTGCATGGAATACAGTTACAGCATCTCCGACGCGATGTGCCCCTTGTCCACTGGGTACAGGTCTTTGAAAAAGGCGTCTGGCATTCTTTTGATCCTGAAACCGGAGCGAAAAATATCTCCGATGACCTTCTCCTCTGGTGGAGGGGTTTATCCCCCCTTGTTCAGATAGAGAAAGGGACAAAGGTCCAGACAAAAATATCGGTGAGTGTAAGCAAAGAAGATGCCTTGGTAGGGGTGGCATTGAATCCACAAATCGCCAACTCGGTTCTTGTAAGGTTTTCCCTCTTGAATCTCCCTATTGACGCCCAGGCGGTTTATCGTGTGCTGCTTATGGTCCCTGTCGGTGCTTTTCTTCTTGTCATTTTACGCAACATGATTGGTATCAGGACTTTCGGAACATTTATGCCTGTTCTTATCGCCTTAGCCTTCAGAGAAACACAATTGATCTGGGGGATTGCTCTTTTTTGCATTGTCGTCGGGCTTGGGTTGAGCATTCGGTTTTACTTGGAAGAATTGAAATTATTGCTCGTGCCTCGTTTAGCGGCCGTGCTCATTGTTGTGCTTCTCTTGATGACCGGGCTCAGCATCATCACACACAATCTTGGACTCGAGCGAGGCCTTTCCGTGGCATTATTTCCCATGGTCATCATCACCATGACAATCGAGAGAATGTCAATTGTGTGGGAAGAGCGAGGTCCTGCTGAATCCCTGAGACAGGCGTTTGGGAGTCTGGTTGTTGCCGTTCTCACCTTTGTCACTATGAATCAGACCTACGTGGAACATCTGATTTTTATCTTCCCGGAACTCCTCCTGGTCTTGCTGGCAGGAATAATCTTATTAGGCAGATATTCAGGATACCGATTATTGGAACTGCGTCGATTCCGGGCATTGACGACAGGTGATGAGTGATGTGGCCACAGGCAAAAAAATTGAAGGATATGGGTGTCCTGGGAATTAACAAAAGAAATGCCGACTATACTTTGAAACACAATCCTCGCTCATTATACCGTCTTGTGGACGATAAGTTGCGTACCAAACAACTGGCTGAAAAGGCAGGTATCGCTGTTCCCAAGTTATATGGAGTTGTTGAATTCCAAAGGCAGATAAAGGACGTGGCTGCATTTCTGAAACCATACCCTGAATTTGCAGTGAAACCCGCTTGTGGGAGCGGAGGCGACGGCATCATAGTTTTCAGCGGGATTTCAAGGGACATGTATCGTAAGGTCAACGGCATGTTAATCACCATAGAGGAGCTGAAGCACCACTTTTCAAATATTCTCAGCGGCATGTACAGTCTGGGCGGCCATCCGGACAAAGCACTTATCGAATACTGCGTTCATTTTGATCCGGTGTTTGAGGGGATATGTTATCAGGGGGTGCCCGATATCAGAATCATTATCTTTCTTGGAGTGCCTGTGATGTCCATGGTGCGTTTACCCACAAGGTTTTCCCAGGGGAAAGCCAATCTTCATCAGGGCGCCATCGGAGTCGGCATTGATATCCCCACCGGAACGACACTCTCGGCCGTGTGGAGAAATGAAATTATAGAAGAACACCCCGACACAGGTAACCCTGTTACGGGTCTGACAATCCCAGGTTGGGAGCCTCTGCTGTACCTGGCTTCGAGATGTTATGAACTCACCGGTCTTGGATATCAGGGCGTGGATATCGTGCTGGATGAAAAGTTAGGTCCCATGATCCTGGAGATCAATGCGCGTCCAGGGTTGAACATTCAGATCGCCAACAGGGCTGGTCTGTTACAGCGATTAAAACTGATTGAACAAAATAAACCGAAATCATTACACATTGAAGATCGTATCGTTTTTGCAAAGAGGAATTTTGCAACCTGAAACGGTGAATGAATCGAAAACTGTAAACTGTTGCAGCAGACTTTTATACTTTTATAATAAAGGATAACGAACCATGCTTGACTATTTGACGGACATAAGTCGAGCTTTTCGAGTTGCGGACCTGTTTGATATCGCCATCATGGTGGTTTTATTTTACATTATACTGCTCTGGTTCAAGATGACTGCGTCACGCTTTGTTTTCATCGGAATCAGCATTCTGGGGCTGATATATGTGCTTGCCCGTTTTTTTCAACTTTATGTAACCGTTTTCGTGCTTCAGGGATTCTTTGCCATCGTTGTTATTGCCATGGTGGTCATATTTCAGGAGGATCTTCGAAGGATTTTTGAAAGAATGGCCATGTGGCGGCTTATTCGCAAGAGGAGGCCCTCAGCTTCAACATACCAAGAGATTGATATTCTTTGCAGAGCTGTGAATAAGCTTGCATTGAGGAGATTCGGGGCTTTGATCGTTCTTAAAGGGCATGATCATCTAGATCGTCACCTGGAAGGAGGATTCTCTCTTCAAGGGAAATTGAGTGAGCCTCTTGTCGAGAGCATCTTTGATCCCCATTCTGTGGGACATGACGGAGCAATAATCATCGAGGATGGCCAGGTAGCGCAATTCGGATGTCATCTTCCCCTGTCCCTTAACACCTTGAAGATTGGAAATTTGGGATTGCGGCATACAGCAGCTCTGGGATTAGTAGAGCGTTCAGATGCTCTCTGCATTGTTGTATCTGAAGAAAGAGGAACTATTGGTATTGCTCAAGGGGGAGAGCTTGAGAAATTAGAAAGTCTTCAAGATTTAAGGCAACATCTTGAAGACTTTTATCAGAAGAGGTTTCCTGGGGGGACTGAGGGGAGTTGGTTGAGATGGTTAAGAGAGAATTCGCGTGAGAAAGGTCTTGCAATCCTTCTTGCCTGTGGTTTATGGCTGGCCCTTGGGTATCAGACTGAGAGTGTTCGCCGAGATTTTATTGTTCCTATTGAGTATAGAAATCTTGCTTCGCATTGGATCCTTGAGGAACCAAAGGCAAAGGAGGCTACTGTGACATTGACCGGTTCGGAACAGGCGTTCAACCTGTTGAACACAAAGTCATTAAAGATATCCCTGGATATGTCTCAAGTGCTGGAGGGGAAACAGGAGTTTGTACTTGAAAGAGATCATGTGAAGTATCCTCCAAATCTCTCGGTATTCAGAGTAGAACCCACCAAGATAGAAATCACAGCCCACAAGATGATCTCGATAAACATCCCCATCAAAGTTCGCACTATTGGTGAACTTTCCCCGGAAATAACTCTGAAACAGATCGTGGTGAACCCTGAATCGGTGAAGGCGATGGTTATGCCTCCGAATACAAAAGATGTAAAGATTCATACGGAACCTATAGAACTCAGCAACATTAAAAGTCCAGTCACTCTTTCTCCCAAGCTTGTGTTCCCGTCAGATATTCAATTTCTCAATAACAAACAACCCGAAGTCAAGGTCACTTTCGATGTAAAACAGAAGGAGACTACCGAAAAGGAGATACAGACAGTGGATAAAGAAAAGGAAAAGGCAAGATAAGGAAGTCCGGCAAATGGATGAGATAAATGAAGATACGGTGAATACTGAACAAGACGGATCGGAATCTTTTTCCAGAAATGGAGATTTAGCAGGGTCGTTTTTCGGTCGTTATGATATTCCTCTATCAATTAAAAGAGAGGGGATTTCCATATCCATGGAGAAACATGCTGATGTGCTTGTATACAAAAGAGAAACACCCTACGAAACAATGGAGAGGGTGCTTCTTGCGGACAATGCACAGATACTGATCAATCCTGTTGAACCTCTCAACACACCGAAAGAGATCACCCCTTTTCTTCACATAGAATTTGAGAAAGTCCTTGTTCTGGAGCCCAAGGTTTCCAAGGTTGTTTGTATCACCTTCCCTATAGAGATCGGAGTCTTCATCTCCGGAAGTAAGGATTTAGAGAGTCTCGACATATTCTCATTGGAGAAACAGAAATTTACCCTCTATGGTGATCCAAGTAATGGGATCATATGCAGGAGTTGGGGAAGTGATGTCCACCCTGTGATTCCCCCACTCAACCCTCTTCATTCAGGGGTGTTGAGTCTCAAGATCATCAACACAACCGGCAAATGGCTCCAAGTGTCACAAGCTGTTTTCAATGCATACGGCATGAAGATTTACTACAATAAAGACGTGGTTTCAATGAAGGCGAGCATGAGGATCATGAGTAACAGAACTGCGGAAACGGATTTTATGGATTCGCCCATTATCGCAGAAATGGAGAACTCACTGGAGCTGTACACTGTGCGAAAACTTGTTGTCACCTCGACCAAATACGTAATGGAGGCAGGCATATGATTCACAGAATTGTGCTCTATAAGGATGTTACTGTTTTCGACATTCTTGTGGTGGTGGTCATTCTCGTCATTGCCTTTTTCACTGCAAAGGCTCTGTCGGTTTATCTGAGAAGATCCCTCAAGGAAAAGATGGCGAGAGAGCACCTGGACATCCTGGTAAAAGTAGCGACATATTCTATTATTGTTGTTGCTGCCCTGTGGGCATTGACACTACTGGGGCTGAATCTTTCCGGTTTACTGGTTGCCGGGGGCATTGCCGGTATTGTCATAGGGTTTGCCAGCCAGAGCATAGTAGGCAATCTCATATCCGGTATTTTTCTCATAATCGAAAGACCCATTCGGATCGGAAATCAGGTGAATGTGGAAGGGGTTTTTGGTTTTGTGGAAGACATAAAGATCATATCTACAGTCATTCGTACATATGATGGTCTGTATGTTCGCATACCGAATCAGAAGGTATTTACATCGAGCATAACCAACTTTGTAGGGAATGTAGCCAGAAGGTTTGAATATGTTGTTGGCATTCGATACAGTGACGATGCTGATAAAGCAATCAAGATCATAAAAGATCTGGTGGAGGATCACCCGTTTGCTTTGAAAAATCCATCTCCACTGATTTTCGTTGATAATCTTGGGGACAACTCCGTCAATATTATGGTGAGGATCTGGGCTCCGTCTTCTGATTGGTATGGTGTAAAGACGGAACTTCTCTGGAAGATAAAGAAGTCCCTTGAACTTGAGGGGATAGAGATTGCCTTCCCGCAACGGGTGGTCTGGTTTGCCAATGAGTTGAATAAAAGAGAAGTACGGGAGAACTCACTCGCCACGACTTCATATGAGTGAAACTTTGCATTACAAAAGGAAACCATTCACGGAGTCGGGGTTCACAGGTTTCAAGTGTCTGGTTTCAGGTTCTTGAAAAAACAAAGCAACAAATCAGAGCCGTGTGTATGGAGAGGACATTGATGTCGAAAAAGTCGTAATGATTGCATGAAGATTGCATTTCCTGCTTTTCTCTCTTCTGATACCTGAAACCCAGGTCGGGTTCTATGTGACGGTGAATTTTCACCATGCAAAACATCAGAGATACAATTTGTGGAAGAAAACCGCGGAAGATACTGAAAAAGGCTGTACTATGAATAATGTTTTAGCCTTTATAATGGCAGGTGGAAGGGGAGAGAGACTCGGCCCATTGACCCTGGATCGGACAAAACCGGCGGTCCCTTTCGGCGGGATATACAGATTGATTGACTTCACACTCAGTAATTGCATCAATTCTCAGATATTCAAGATCGTTGTTCTGCCTCAATACAAATCACAGTCCCTTATTGAACATCTGGAAAGTGGTTGGAATATCTTTGGCAGAGAGATCGGAAATTTCCTGAGGATCATCCCCCCACAACAGCGCACAGGCTCGGACTGGTACAGGGGGACGGCGGATTCGATCAGGCAGAATCTCTATCTTATTGAACGCCTCAATCCTCTGTATGTTCTTGTACTCTCAGGGGACCATATCTACAAAATGGACTACCGTCTCTTTATTCGTTATCACGAGGAGAAGAAAGCTGATATCACCATCTCCCTTCTGGAAGTAGATGTGGAGTTTGCTCACCAGTTCGGCGTTGCCGAAGTTGACGATGACTTTCAAATAAAAAGTTTCCAGGAAAAACCAACTGCGGACGTCAAAACCATACCGGGTGACTCAGAAAACATTCTTGCATCTATGGGTATTTATCTCTTCAGGACAGAGACGCTCGTTGATATCCTGAAGAAGTCCGACGGGGATGATTTCGGCAGGGATATTATTCCCCAGTTTCTGGGAAGGAAACGTGTCTATGCCTATCCATACAGAAAATTCAATAGAATACAGGATTACACCACCTTAACCCTGGAAGACCATATTCGCAAATCTATTTTGACGCCCAGAACACGTGACTCCGAATACTGGCGAGACGTGGGAACTCTGGATCAGTACTGGTTAGCAAATATGGATCTGACAGGTGTTGACCCGTACTTTAATCTCTACGGCCAAAAATGGCCGATTCATACTTACCAGATACCGGCCCCACCCGCAAAATTCGTGTTTGCTACCGAGAGCGAGGATGAGTTTCGTGTTGGAAAGGCCCTTGATTCCATAGTGGCGCCCGGCTGTATTGTCTGCGGCATCGTCCAAAACTCGGTCCTCTCCTATAATGTTGTGGTTCGGAGTTGGTCCACAGTGGAAGAGTCCATTATCCTGGATGACGTGGTTATTGGAAGGTACTGCAAGATCAAGAAGGCCATTATCGACAAAGACAACATGATTCCCCCATACACGGAGATCGGCTGTAATCATGACATGGACAGTGAACACTTTAAAATAACACCCGGGGGAGTCGTGGTCGTTCCCAAGGGATACTTTAGGAATGAGAAGTAGAAATTTACGTTTCATATGATCGTGAAATGAAAGACCATATTATGAAAAATGTTGTCAGCCATCTAAAAACTTAC
>JAXHSZ010000225.1:0-14019 GCA_034190725.1 Thermodesulfobacteriota bacterium | reverse complement strand
CACAAATGTAAATGAACACAAAAGGATAACAGATTCATTGACACAACTTGCCCAAATATCATCCGCACTCGATACGGCCATGGATCAATTCAAACTGTGGAATGAGGGGTAAAGATAGTATTATGGACCCAAGAGCGAAGTTTCATAAAAAATTTAAAGAGATATCAGAAGAACGACTCAGAAAGCTGAACGATCTTTTTCTGGATCTGGAAAAAGACACCACAGATCAGAATAGGCTGACAAATATCGGCAGGGAGCTTCATTCCCTCAAGGGTGAAGCAAAGATGCTCGGTTTTGAAAAAACCACACTTTTACTTCATAAACTGGAAGATCTCATTGGTGTTGTGAAGTCCGGAGCATTACAACTGAAAGATGAAGCAAGTGACCTTGCCTTCAAAGGCCTTGACTCGGTTGAGGAGTTGATCAATCTCACAATAGAGGGAAGGGATAATGAATTTGATTTGCAGGGAATCCTCTCTCTTATTGATTCCGTTATCAGCGGCGACTCCTCACAAGAGAAGACGGAAAAACCTAAACCTCTGCCGGACAGGACGCAAATCGATGAGGTTTCACCAGCAAGGCCCCATATACAGGTTGACAGTATAAGAATAGATCTGAAGAAACTCGACAGACTGGCCAATATGGTCGGACAGGTCATTACCAACCAGTTCAGCAAAAAAAATATAGTAAAAAAATGTCAAAGCATACAAGCTCAACAAAAGAAAATCACCAAGTTGTGGTCGAGGCTCAAAGAAGACATGGACGAAAACATGAATTCTCTGACAGAGATACTGTCTGAAGATTTTATGGATGCTCTTGGGATCTTTCATCAGGAAATCGATCACCATAAAAAAGAATGTCTCGATCTGTACAAAGCTGAAAAGGCCGACTTTGTAAATATGGAGATGATTACAACCATGTTGAAAGGGGAAATCATGTCTATACGTCTCTATCCCCTGGCTGATATGTTTGCAATGTTTAGAAGAGATGTCAGAGATATGGCCAGAAAGCAGAAGAAAAGGGTCAATCTGAAAATATACGGAGAGAACACTGAAATAGATCGTCAGATGATAGACAAATTGAGTGAGATCATGCTTCACTTAATACGAAATGCCATTGATCATGGTATTGAGTCGGAAGTTCAAAGGATCGATGCAGGGAAGTCCGAGGAAGGTTCATTGAAGATCGGCGCATATCATAAGGGCGAGTCAGTATACTTAGAGGTAGAGGATGATGGCATGGGCATGCAGCCTGATGAGTTAAAGGAACTGGCCATAAAAAACAAGGTTATTACACAAGAAGAGGCCGATTATTTGAACGATAAACAGTCGATTCATCTTATCTTTCGATCCGGTTTCAGTACCAGCACCACAATAACCGATACATCCGGACGGGGCATGGGGCTCCATATCGTCAAAAAAGACATAGACGATCTCAAAGCCGAAATATTTATCGATTCCGAAAAAGGCAAGGGCACGCGTTTTCTCTTGAAATTCCCCCTTACTCTTGCACTTTTAAAACTTCTTTTAGTGGAAATGGGAGATGGCTTTTATGGCATATCATCTCAGGATATAGAGAAATGTGTTGTAATAAGAAGAGATGAAATCCACATTGGCCCTGAGGGGAGCACATTTGTGTATGACAAGCGTATCATACCGTTGATCAATCTCTGTGATCTTTTGGGAGTTGATGGGGAAAAAGAGAATCAACAAGATGTCGTAAGGGTAGTGGTGGTGAGTCGACAGGGTGTATTCTTAGGTCTGATTATAGACAGGTTTGTCATAGAGCAAGAGATGGTTATGAAGAATCTGGGAGAGCAGTTCGGTAATATAAAATATATTTCAGGTGTTACTACTATGGGTGGAGGAGAGCTGGTGCCTGTCCTCAATACTTCCGACCTGTTTGACACCTTCAGAGATCGCAAAATAAGACATACACCCAAGTCCAGAGTCAAAAAGAAAAAAGAAGACAGTCCCGGCAGGATTCTGGTGGTTGAGGACTCCTTGATTACGAGAGAAATGGAAAGAAATATACTGGAAGCAGCCGGTTATTCAGTAGAAGTTGCCGAAGACGGTCTCAAGGGATACTCCATGCTTGAAAAGGATGTTTATGATCTTATTGTCACGGATATTGAAATGCCACGATTGGATGGATTTGGATTGACAAAAAAGATTAAAGAAGATGAGAGACTGAAGCATTTGCCTGTCATCATTCTGACTACACGGGACAATGAAGAGGACAAGAAAATGGGCTTACATGTGGGGGCCGATGCATATTTCACAAAAGGATCACTGGAACAGGGGAATCTTCTGGATGTAATTCAGAGGCTGATTTAGAAATATGAATAAAAAAAGAGAAAAGAGGATAACCCAAGAAGTCTTTAACCATTTTATCCGTGTGATAAGGGAGAGGACAGGCCTGATATTTGAAGAAAGGAATGGATATATCCTCAAACAGGGAATCAAGACCAGACTCAATCAAACCGGAATTGATAATGCAAATGAATATCTTGAATACATTGAGTCATTATCAAGGAGACATGAGGAGTTTCAAGCCCTTCTCTCGGAAATCACCATCAACGAAACATTCTTCTTCAGGAATCAACCCCATTATGACATACTCAAGGACCACATACTGCCTGAGCTCTCAAAAAAAAAGAAGAAAAAGAAAGACAGGTTGAGGATATGGAGTGCCGGATGTTCAAGTGGAGAAGAACCTTACTCAGTAGCCATATTAATTAAAGAAACCTTGAATGGTTTGGACCTTGAGGACATAGATATTATCGCCAGTGACATCGACAAAAGAGCGCTCATAATGGCAAAAGAAGCCATCTATAAAGAGAGACGAATGAGAAACATGAGTAAGTCCCTCATACAGAGGTACTTCACTTATATGAACGGATTGTATCATCTCATCAATGATGTGAAAGAGACGGTAAAATTTGAGTATTTCAACCTCCTGGAACAGGGAAAACCATTGTTGGGTCAGCAAATATGGAACTTTGATATTATTTTTTGCAGAAATGTATTGATTTATTTCGATCTTGAAGGCCAGAGAAAGGCACTCGAGACTCTATACAGGAATCTTTCTCATGACGGCTTCCTGTTCGTGGGGCATTCCGAGAGTCTGCAATATATGGATGTCCCATTCGTACTGGACAGATATGAAGATACCTTTTTCTATAGAAAAAGGTATCTGGAAACAAATAAAGAGACTTCATATTCCAACTCTGCCCGACTCCTCTCTTTCAAAGGTGGGGAAGACGGTACAGAGAAGAATCCACTTCAAGAATCCGGACATGCTTCTCATATTATAGCAGGAAAGAAGAGCCTTACCAATGGTAAGAACAAAGAACAGGTACCCGAGCAAGAATGTGATGTGAGAAGACCGGATGTTCACTTAAAGAATGCCGGCAAGGCCTTTGACGAGGAGAGGTATGAGGATGCACAACAGATACTGGAAGGGTGTATGAGAGATAACCGGACCGATTCGGATGCTCTCTTGTTATTGGGAAGGATCCACCTGGAGCTGGGAGAGAATGATAAGGCGATTGAAGATTTCATTGCCGCTTTAGAAGTCAATCCACTCATGGTGGAGGCAAGATTCCTGCTTGGGATCATTTACCTCAATGTGGGAAGAATGGATGAGTCCCTTACCCAATTGGGAAAAGCAGTATATACCGACAAAAACTTTGCACTGGCCTATTTTTATCGAGGAAGGATCTTTGAGACAAACTCCGATTTTCCAAGAGCCATCAAGGATTACGAAACCACCATGAGCATACTGATCAGTCAATCTCTTGACGAACCGGTTCCATTTATCAAGGGCATTACCAATGGTGTGCTCATGGAGTTGTGTGAAAAGAATCTTCAATCACTGAAGGGAAAAAATGAGCGCATTAACCGATAATACCATCTTAGTAGTTGACGATAGCGAACTCATCAGGAACATGGTTGCTTCCGTCCTGGAAGACAATGGGTTTCATGTCTTTATTGCATCCGACGGCAGAGAAGGTTTAAGTATGGCAGAGCAACATATGCCTAAGCTCATCATCTCCGACCTGGACATGCCGATAATGGACGGGCTTGAATTCTGCAAAGCAGTAAAAGATGATGAGAGACTGGGAAATACATTCTTCATGGTTCTTACTGTTGATAGGGATGTGGCAAGCAAGATAGAGAGTTTGAATATAGGTGCGGACGACTTCCTCACAAAGGCCTTTACCGATGAAGAGCTGATAGCCAAAGTCAATGCAAACCTGAGAATAGCCAAGCTCCAAACAGAACTCATGAGAAAAAATCAAGAGCTTATGGAGGCCAGAGAAGAGGCAGATGCTGCAAACAAGGCAAAAAGCGAATTTCTTGCCAACATGAGTCATGAGATCCGCACTCCCATGAATGGTATTTTAGGATTCGCAAATATTCTCCTTGAAGAAGAATTGACTGAGAGTCAAAGGGAATCGCTTGAGATAATCAAGAATAGCGGTGAAAACCTGTTACGTCTTATTAATGACATCCTTGATCTTTCAAAAGTGGAAAGCAAAAAGATAGAGCTTGAGGAAATACCTTTTAACATAGAAAATCTGATTCTTGATGTGGGAGAACTGGTACGAGTGAACCTGGGTGAAAAATCGGTAGAGATCAATTGTTCAATAGATGACATCCATACCAGTCTGTTGGGAGATCCGACCCGATTGAGACAAATCATTACAAATCTGAGCAGCAATGCAATAAAGTTTACACATGAAGGGGAGATAGTCATCGGTGTGACTACCGAAGATGAAGACGATTCACAGACCACCCTCAAGTTTTTTGTCAGGGACACAGGCATAGGAATACCTGAGAATAAAATAGACGTGGTCTTTGAATCCTTCAGACAGGCAGATGGAAGCACCAGCAGAAATTATGGAGGTACGGGTCTTGGACTGACCATCTCCAGAGAACTGGCCCGTTTGATGGGCGGCGACATGTGGGTAGAGAGTGAACTGGGAAAAGGGAGTACATTCTCTTTTACTGCACGTTTCAAGAAGAATCCTGAAAGATCCGACGAGATCCGTCCGGTGGACGTGTCACTTCTTTTTGGGAAGCGTGTTCTTGTGGTTGACGACAGTGAGGCTGCGCTCAAAATCATAGCCCACATCATTGAAAAGGCAGGAATGATTCCGGTTCTGGCAAGGGATGGTAATGAAGCGTTGGAACATATTCGAAGATCAATCACCCATCCCGAATACAAAGAACATTCCGATGAAAGGGGAGACGATTCATTAGGAGAATCGTCTATCGATGTTGCCATCATCGATATTGTATTGCTGGGGACATCCGGTTACGAGCTTGCCGAGAAGATCGCCGCATTCACCAATGGCAAGACAAAAATGATAGCCCTCACTTCCAATGTGTTTCAAGGCACGGTTGCAAAGAGTGAGCAATTTGGTTTTACCGGTTTTCTGACAAAACCTGTTCGCCGCCATGTATTAATAGACTTGATAAGGACTGTTCTTGGGCATAAGGACAGCCAGCCAAAACGGATCCTGACCCAAGACACCATCAAGGAGATAATAACTCATGACATAAGAATCCTGTATGCTGAAGACAATCCTGTCAATCAGAAAGTCGGTAAAAAGATGCTGGGTCGAATGGGCTATAAATTAGAAATCGCCTCGAACGGAATCGAAGCAGTAAAGAAGGTAAAAGAAGAAGGACCGTATGACATGATTTTGATGGATATTCATATGCCTGACATGGGAGGGATTGAGGCCACCAGAGAGATAAGAAAATGGGAAGCGGAGCTGAAAGCTGAAAGCTCAAAGCTCAAAATTAAAGGAGATACCGGCATTTCAGAATTCAGACGTCAGCATCCGGCTCGATCTCATCGAATTCCCATCGTCGCTCTGACAGCAGATGCAATGAAGGACAGTCGTGAGGAGTTTTTAAAGGCAGGTATGGATGACTGTTTATTCAAACCCTTCAAACGGGATGAAATACAAAAAAAGATTGTAAAATGGGGGCAAAAATCAAAAGACATCCTGGATGAGCAAGAAGGGAAGCGAATACTCATCGTAGAAGATGAAACAGAACTTCGCGACTCCATCATTCGTGCCCTCAAGAGGCAAATCCCTGCTGCCATTGCAAAGGGCGCAGAGGATGGCATCGATGCCACGGCAAAGCTGGGGAGCTTTATGCCGGATCTCATCATATGCGATATCATGTTGCCCCGCATGGACGGTCTTGAATTTATACGATATACACGTAAAAATGAGCGTTATGCCAAGACAAAGATCATCGTCATCACCGGTCTGCATGAAAATGACTCTAAAGTTGCTGCTGCAAGGGATGCCGGCATCTCTGACCTTATTTTTAAACCATATGAGGATGATGCTCTGGTTTGCGCCATAAAGAGGTTACTGTCAGAATAAAGTATTGAGGAGAATGTGATTGTTCAGGGAGGTATAGAGGGGCAAAGGCACAAAGGCACAAAGGCACATAGAAATAGTGAAACATCCATGTTGCATAGCGACGCATGAGACGACGCTTGAGACAATGAAAACGTATAAGGATATGCAGACTTAGCAGTTTAATCAGAATGTCAATCAACAAATAGACAACATAACTCTGTGCCTTTACACCTTTGTTCCTCTCAACCTCAGGAGTTTCAGACGGAATCACAAAGGCCATAATAAAGACCCATGGACACTCAAAACATGCCAGTATTTCACAAATAATTACGGATCGCAATAGAAAGGTAATTGAAAATGAAAATCAGAAGCAAGCTTGTTTTGACCGGGATATTCATTGTGATAATTTCCATGATGATCTCAACTCTCATCACCTCATTGATCGTCAATAAACAAAACAGAGAAAGCGCCCTTCGTAATCTGGAACAGGGATTTGTGGTGATTAAAGATTATATGGAGCATAAAAAGAAAACACTGCTCAAACAGACCATTCAGATTGCTTCTACAGAAGGGCTTGGGATTAAGGTCAATGTATTTACTGAGTCAAAATTGAATCCAGACATGAGTTCAGTCATCGAAAGCCAAAACAGAGATGTGGCAAAGACTCTCTATCAAACGACTCTGATGGAAAATCTGTGGAGAACGGCTGTCTATGACATTGATGGGGATATTATGGCATTTGCTGTCATCAGTGAGGATGAAACCCTTCTGGGATATCCACTCAGACTCCCTCATTCTCTTACATTTAAAATAAAAACAATAGAGAAAGGGGAAAAATCTGATCAGTACAATTGGACGTCCGTGGACCGTTTAACTGATATAGAAATGGTGTTCAGATCTCCGATCCCATCTGATGGCACCGTTGAAGTCGTACCCATTGATGACCGAATGTGTATGGTTTCCATGGCACCAATACGTTCATTGGAATATATAGAAAAAGGTCAGGATATTATTGAGACGGATAAGACAGTCGGCTTTATAGTGACTACGTATGTATTAGATTCGGAATTTATAAAAAACCTTTCCAGACTGACCAACACTGAGGTAAATCTTTTTGCAGGAGACAGACTGTGTGCCGTACACAATACGGATAACAGAACACTTGAGAGGACCGTAGCTGATGTTTTTCAGAGAAAGAGTGTCAGCAAATCAGACAGTGATGGTGAATTATTGATAAAGGATTCTCTCCTGAGGGGAGAATTCTTTCTTGAAGGTCTCATGCCCCTCTATTCAAAGGGAAAATGGATAGGAACCATTTCATCCCTGCATTCAAAAGAGATATTCCATAAGAATACATCCCGGATGATCAAGACATTACTGCTTGTTTCGCTCGTGTGCATACTTCTTGTATTGCCCCTTACCCTTGTATTATCGAACATTATAACAAAGCCCATCAATCGCATCGTTCAAATATTTCATAAAGTTGCCGGAGGAGATCTTACAGAGGGTATAAAAACGAGATCAAAAGATGAATTGGGGATGCTGGCACAGTCCCTCAATACCATGGTGAATGATCTGGGGAAACTCGTAAAAAATACCAAGAAGAGTGGTGAGGAACTCAAAAAGGCATCCTCTGAAATAGAGTCTTCAGCATCAGAGCAATCGGCATCAGCCTCAGAGCAGGCAGTGACCACTCAAGAGATAAGTGCAACGATCCAGGAGATGGCCATATCATCAAAGCAGATGGCCCAGAACATGACTCTGGTTGTTGATGCATCTAAAAATACTCTCAACACCGTTGAAAAGGCCAATGAGGTAACTCAAGAGTCAATGACGGGAATGGCAGAGATAAAGGAGAGTTCCAAATTATCCTATGGAAAGATCCAGAGTCTCGGAGAGAGGTCACAGGCAATCGGAGATATTGTGGAGATCATTAAAGACGTCTCAAACCAGACCCATCTTCTGGCCTTAAACGCCGCAATTGAAGCCACAAAAGCAGGAGAGGCGGGCAAAGGATTTTCCCTGGTGGCTGAAGAGATCAGAAAACTGGCCGAGAACGTAGCTGAGTCCACAAAAGAGATAAAAGCGATTGTCACTGAAATTCAGAATGCCGTTGACAGCTCTATTGTTGCTATAGAGGACGAGACAAAGAAGATAGAAAAGGGGAATCAACTGGTTCAGGATTCAAAAGACCTTTTAAAGGACATCAACAGAATGGCAACAGAATCAACCGAAGCTGCAGAAGAGGTAAGCGAGGCCATACGACAGCAGGATATGGGTACACAAGAGGTCTCAAGATCCGTATTGGAGATTGCTGAAGGATTCAACCAAAATGCGGAAGAACACATAAAGATATCAAAATCACTGGCTCATATCCTGGAAGTATCCAAAGTTCTCAACCTCGCCATCGATCAATTCAAAGTGGAAAAGGACGGTTGAATGGTTGATAGACTGAAGAGAGACCCTTGATCCCGTCTTACTCAACAAATGAGATGAATGAACAAAGAGAGGAAAGAAGATGGGAACGTTTGAACTCAGATTGAATATTTTCAAAAATCGGCTGTACTTAAAACTCGAAGGATATTTCCAAGAGGACGAGACAACAGAAGCCCTTGATAGATTTTTTTTTGGAGCTGGATAAATTAAAGCCTGGTTTTGACCTCATCAATGACATCTCAGGGTTCAAACCTGTCTCACCCAGTAGCGTAGAAGAATTGAAGAAGGCAATGTGGTATACAGTGAGTCTCGGTTTAAAGAGAGCCATTCGCATTGTTCCTGTATCGTATTTTGCTGCAAACCAGTTCTCCAGAGTCTCAAAAGAAGTCGGATTTGATGTGGAATTTGCAAATTCAATAGAGGAGGCAGAGAGAATGCTTGATGGTAAAGTTTGACGGGGGAGATCGCTCGTGTTCATTCAAGAATAATTAAAATTGCGGGCATCTTTCATAGAGACACTAAAGGAATTTATACTTTATTTGCATTACTCCAGGTTTCAGGTGTCGGGTGTCAGGGGTGGGAAAAAAGATTTGAAACCCGCCCAAAGACACATGAAACCGAAATGCAATTTGTATGAGGTGAATCATGAAAAACACATTGAAAAAAAATCTTGGGATCTTTGTCTTCTTTATGCTTTTTGGAGGCTTTTCACCCTTTTCTTATGGATCTGACAGGGAAGTCAACTTTGTCGCCTTGTCTGATATGACAGGGCCTGCATCGATCATAGCAAAACCCGGGATTCAAGGTGTAAAAGACTATCTGAGGTATGTCAATGAAAGGGGAGGGGTAGACGGCGTACAGATCAAGCTTATTGAAGTGGACACTCGTTTCGACATGGCACGTATGGTCTCCGGTTATGCAAAATACCGTAAGACAAAGAGATTAATGGCAGTGCTGGTGGCATCCACAGCCGGCGCTAAACTCCTGAGACCCAAAGCTATAAAGGACAGACTGATTCTCCACGTTCCTCCGGCTGGTAAATTCCAGGCGAAACCCGCGTATCTCTTTCTTTGGGGGCCTCCCTATGCAGATACCTTTTCAGAAGCAATGAACTGGGCCCTGGAGGACTGGAAACAAAAGGGGCATGAAGACAGTCCCACCTTTGGACACATATCCTGGGGCAATGACGGGGGCCGGGGGCACTTGAGAGGAGCAAGGGAGTATGCAATGAAAATGGGATTCAAACTCCTCAAACCAGTATACTTTCCAGTAGGTGATTTAATAGATGCAGGCCATCTTTTGGGTCTACGGAAGGCAGATTATATTTACATGGGAGGAATTACAGAGCCTGCTCCTACCAACATCATCCTGAATGGTCATAAGATGGGCATTCGCTATCCAAAGACCACATTTATAAGTGATTATTACGCGCCATTTTGGAACGTGGATCTGAAAATCCATACAAAAGAACTTCAGGGGTGGGTGGCAACCGCCTTTTACCTCAGAGGCACAGAGGTTGTAAACCACCCATTTATCAAGTTGCTTTGGACCAGATACCACAATGAACCCATATCTGAAATGATGCCCTTCTATCTTTTGGGAGTATCCCTTGGGATGACCTTTGAGGCAGGCGTAAAGGTCGCATTTAAGACCAGAGGATATGATGCCATAGACAGTGATGCATTGAATCAGGCTTACCAGAAACTCACAGGAAAGGATATCTTCCAGGGGATTTGCGGGAAATGTGCATTCAGCCCCACATCAAGATGTGCGAGCAATGAGGTCAAATTCTATCAGGTAAAAGGATCGGATCTCGTTCCAATTACAGGTTGGAGGGAGACACCGGATGCTGTTTCTCTTTACAAATGGGATAAATAAACGAAGAAGGAAGACTGAAAAATGGGACGGTGTGAAGTAAGGTCGGATATTTCTAAAAATCGTTTGTATGTTACATTAGATGGATATTTCACAGACAATGAGACAAAAGAAGCTGCTGATAGAGTGATTATGGAAGTGAATAAACTAAAACCTGGGTTTGATATTATTAATAATATCAGTACAGTTAAACCTACTTCTCCTAAAGGTACTGAAGACTTAGGCCGGGCAATACAGTACCTAGCAGACTATGGTATCAGAAGGGCGATTCGTATCGTACCCTCTTCGTACTTCGCTGCAAGCCAGTTTTCCAGAGTCTCAAGCGAAATCGGTGGATATGATGTGCATACTGCATCATCAATGGAAGAGGCTGAGAGAATGCTTGATGGGAAAGTCTGATGGTGTCATGGACAGTGCTCATACTGGGACGACACATTTTTTTGACAGGTGAATTGGCTTATGAAAAGCACATTGAGAAAAAATTTAGGGATCTTTGTTTTCTTGATTCTCCTCGGGGGACTCTCTACTGTCTCCTATGGGGCAGGCAGAGAGGTCTCTCTTGTATTCCTGTCGGATATGACAGGACCCGTCTCGAACATAGCAATACCTGCCCACCAGGGAATAAAAGACTATTTTAGGTATGTCAACGAACAGGGGGGAATAGACGGGGTATACCTCAAGTTGATCGAGGTGGATACTCGTTTCGATATGTCCCGTATGGTCTCCGGTTATGCCAGGTACCACAAGGCGAAAAAAGTCTTGGCATTCATGGTGGCCTCGACAGCCGGCGCTAAACTCCTCAGATCAAAAGCTGTAGAGGACAGACTCGTCCTTCACACGACTCCGGCTGGAGAATTTCAGGCTAAGCCATCGCGTCTCTTTCTTATTGGTCCGCCCTATGCGGACGGCTTTTCAGCAGCCATGGACTGGGCCATGGAGGACTGGAAGAGAAAGGGGAAGGAGGGCGGACCCACCTTTGGGTACATGTCCTGGAATAATGAAGGTGGGCGTGATCACCTGCGGGGAGCGAGGGAATATGCGGTGAGGATAGGGATCAAACTCTTAAAACCCGTATACTTCCCAGTGGGCGATTTAGGCTTTACCAGCCATCTATTGAGGTTGCGTAAGGCCGACTATATCTACATGGGGGGCATTGCAATGCCCGCCCCAACCAGAATCATATTAGCCGGGCATCAGATCGGCATACGGTATCCGAAGACGACATTCATAAGCGATTATTATGGAGCCTATTGGAATTTCGGTCTGAAAACACACAAGAAGGAGCTTCAGGGATGGGTTGTGACTTCTTATCACCTCAGGGGAGTAGATGCAGGAAACCATCCATTGGTCAAGTTACTATGGGACAGATACCATAAAGAACCCATATCTGCAATGAAGCCTTTTTACCTCATGGGGATGTCCGTAGCAATGACATTTAAGGCAGGCGTAAAGCTCGCTCTAGAGGCCGTGGGATACGACATGATAGATGGTGACACATTATATCAAGCATATCAGAGACTCACAGGAAAGGACATTTTCCAGGGAATCTCCGGGAAATGTGACTTTAGCGCCACATCGAGACGCTCGACTAAGGAGGTCAGATTCTACCAGTCAAAAGGATCGGATCTCGTTCCAATTACAGGTTGGAGGGAGACACCGGATGCTGTTTCTCTTTACAAATGGGATTAATAAACGAAGAGAGGAGGCTCAAAGATGGGACGGCTAGAAGTAAGATCGGATATTTTTAAGAATCGTTTGTATATGAAATTAGAAGGATATTTCACGGATGGTGAAGTAAAAGAAGCGGCTGATAAAGTAATCAAGGAAGTGGATAAACTGAAGCCTGGCTTTGACATCATCAACGATATCTCCACTTTCAAACCTGCTTCGCCCAAAGGCATAAATGATATACAAAAAGCGATCAAATATTGTTCAGATTATGGCCTGAAGAGAGCTATGCGTATTGCACCCTCTTCATACTTTGCTGCAAGCCAGTTCTCTAGAATCTCAAAGGAAGTCGGCGGATATGATGTAGAAACTGTGGCATCACTAGAGGAAGCCGAAAGAATTCTTGATAAAAATGTTTAGGGCAGAATTGTTGCTCAATTGGCCTGTTCCCTTTCATTCTATGTATTCACCCGAGATAAACACAGGCTTTAACCCCGGCTTAGATTTTGCATCCGTAGAAAATATAGATGGCCCCTGCCCAGGGAAGAATACAGAGGTAAATAGCCATCATCGCTCGCTGAAGCCATACAAATTTCCTTGTGGCGATTCGAGCGCTCCTGTGACACTGTCTGGTGAGATCATCGATGTATTCCTCCATGGTGAACTTTTTCACATCATTGATATACTCTTTCATATCTTTTGTACATATCCCTCGAAAATAGATTATTGAGTCACGATGAACCTTTGTTCGCGGGAAAGAAGCGAATGTAGTCATCAATAAACTCCCGACTAAAAACAAAGAAGCCATAGACCAGAATGTGAGGCCTAAAATTGTCGAAGGTTCTTTGACCGGCGCCAGGGCCGCAAGAACGCCAAGCATGGCTATTGATATTGCCGATAATGTTCGTACCCGTGCCTCAGCCGCGTGAATTTCAGATAACAACCTGGTCAGGTTGTTTTCAAGAAAGAGTATCTTTTCCTCATCTTTCATCTTTTAGACCTTCCCTCATGTCTGAAATGATGTTGCAATCTCAAATCTCCCCTCTGCGCTTTCAAATCTGGAATAATAACATAAGGGAATAAAAATCCCAATCCCTTTTTCCCCCCTCACCTCCCTCGTCAAGGGGGATAAATTGTCGAAAATTCAAATTCTAGAATAAATATTCTATTAAATTTGAAGTAATAGGAATATATTCAGACTCTCCCCACTCAAATATTGACAGATACATGCGAAAAATGCAGTAATAACCGAAGCAAAGGCAAAAGCACAAATCACAAAAGAAAATATTGAAAAGGCACAAGAAGGTCTCAAGGAATCTTCATCAAAACATGAGAGAATTGTCTTAGAAAATACATATGACACACCCATAACAGGCGGATCGTCAATTACAATAATATAACCTTAGTTGAGCAATTCTTTCCTGCTGGGGCTCTGGTTATTCTGCCAGAGCCCGGAATAGATAAAGGTGAGTCAAAATTAAACTTTTTCTGAAGGTAATCCTAACTTTTCTCTCTTTCCTTCTATATGCTTTCGGATCAATCCCGCTGCTTTTTCAGGATCCGGCTCCACAGCAAATGTAGCCCCAACCACATCATTGAGACCTTCGGTGAGAAGTTTCACCACATTCATGCTCCCTGTGATAGGCGGC
>JAXHSZ010000224.1:0-8538 GCA_034190725.1 Thermodesulfobacteriota bacterium | reverse complement strand
TTGTCTCCGTCAAAGACCCCTAATACAGTATTTGTATTCCCTACATCGATAACAAGTAACATCTCTTCTTTCTCCTATTCATCTTGATACCGATCCCCACCCCTTTGATTTCACTGGGCAATGTTATTCCAAAAGATACCTGAGTGATAATTGAACTTTATATCTCTGAAAGAGTTCTGATAAATCTGGAACTCGAAGCCCGAAATTCGAAAGAAATATATATCAGACAGTTTTATAATAACATGTTATATGTAGGGGCAATTCTTGAATTGCCCCTACGGTTAATTGTCTTGATGTATGCGTGTGTGGTTATGCAGACTGAAGTAAGTGCTTGCACTTACCACAACCCTGTGTGACTGCACCAATCGAAATGTTTTGGTCATTCAGTATGAGGGGCTTGCTCCCTTACTTCTACGATGGTCATACTGATATCGCATGCCCTGGCCGAGTGAGTGAGTGCTCCTACTGATATAAGATCAACCCCTGTCTTTGCAATGTCTGCTATGGTATCGAGGTTTACACCTCCAGATGCCTCAACTACAGCCCTTTTGTTGATGAGTCGAACCGCCTTTTCCATCTGGTCTATGTCCATATTATCCAACATGATCACTTCAGCACCCGATTCAACAGCTTCTTTCACCTCACTGAGATCACTTACTTCCACTTCTATCTTAGAAGTGTGAGGAATATTTACCTTTGCTTTTTCAATTGCGTTTCGGATTCCTCCACAGGTCTTTATGTGATTATCCTTTATCAAAACTCCATCAAACAAACCACTTCGATGATTCTTCCCGCCACCCATCTTCACAGCATACTTTTCAAGCGCTCTCCATCCAGGTGTGGTTTTCCGTGTATCTACAACCTGTGCGCTATAGTCCTTAATCTTCTCTACATACGTATGGGTTAAAGATGCAATGCCCGATAGACGTTGTAAAAAGTTCAAAGCAACTCTTTCTCCCATGAGAAGATCAGACACATCACAAAAGATCTCCGCGATAATGTCGTCACGTCTCACAGGCTCGCCATCTTTGATGTACTCTTTCAATCTTGCTTTTGAATTGAGCAGCATGAAGACCCTATGAAACACATCGATGCCGACCAAAATCATATCTTCTTTTGCGATTACATGGGCATTTCCTTCTGTGCCACGCTCAATTATAGCAGAAGTGGTCAGATCCCTGATCCCAATATCCTCTTGCAGCGCCATTTTAATCAATCTATCGATTTCAAACATCATATATTCGTTCTTCATCTGAATGAAAAGGAAGCATTCACAGCGTTTCAACGCCGTTCAAATTGAGGAGAAGCATCATCCGTCATTTTGCAGTTCCTTCATCCTGGTTATCCCCTTCCCAAGCTTTCTTTTCTTTTCAATCAATTGAATGCTCTCACCTCGCTGTTTTTCTACGATATCTGGAGGTGCTTTTCTCAGGAAATCCTCATTTGAAAGTTTCTTGTTTATCAATTCAAGCTTCTTGTCAATCTTATTCCTTTCCTTTTCCAGTCTCTTCTCTTCTTCATAGAAGTCGATAATCCCTTTAAGAGGGAGAAATATCTCTACTCCATTCACTACTGCTGTGGCGGCAGATTTGTATCTCTTCTTCTGAGAAGAAACAGAAAGGGTTTTTACCATTGCAAGATTCTTAATATAGTCTCCATTCCCTTCAAGTCTCTCGCAAAGTTTTTCGTCTTCACAATAAAGAAATGACTCAATGAGTTTGGAAGGCGGTACATTCATCTCCCCTCTGATATTTCTGATATTTCCTATAATATCCATGATCAACCCCATCTCGGCTTCCACTTCTTCATCTATAAGTCTTTGATCTGATTCAGGATATTGATGCACTGTGATGCTATCTTTGGTATTCGGCAGCTTACTCCAGATTTCTTCTGTAATGAAAGGCATAAAAGGATGAAGCAAACATAATATTGTGCCCAGAACCTCTAAGAGAACACATTGAGTGGTTGATCTGAGTTCAACATCCTTCACCTGGTAGAGATGTGGTTTTACAAGTTCTACGTACCAGTCGCAGAATTCATGCCAGATGAATTGGTAAAGCAAGTGGGCCCCTTCATTGAATTTGTAGTTTTCTAAGGCTTCTCTTATCTGGTCTATCATCTTGTTCAGCCTGGAGATGATCCACCTGTCGCATAGGGTATATTTGATCTTGTCTCTTTCTAAAACCTTTTCGTCGTACCCTTCCATGTTCATAAGCAAGAACCGTGACGCATTCCATATCTTGTTCGCAAAATTGCGATACCCGCTGATCCTTTCCTCGGAGAGTTTCACGTCCCTCCCTTGGGCGGCTAAGGCTGCCAGTGTAAAACGAAAGGCATCTGCCCCATATTTATCTATTATGACCAGCGGATTAATAACATTTCCTTTGGACTTGCTCATCTTTTGACCTTCCATGTCTCGAACCAAGGCATGAATATACACATCCTGAAAGGGAACATCTCCCATGAATTCCAACCCCATCATTATCATTCTTGCAACCCAGAAGAAGAGGATGTCAAACCCCGTAACAAGGACAGATGTGGGATAGAACAATTCCAATTCCTTTGTCTTCTGTGGCCATCCCATAGTGGAGAAAGGCCATAAGGCCGAACTGAACCACGTATCGAGCACATCTGTATCTTGTCGGATATTTGTATTCTGGCATGCGGAGCACTGGGTGGGATTCTCCACTGATACGGTGATCTCTCCGCATTCATCACACTGCCATGCTGGTATCCTGTGACCCCACCAGATTTGCCGAGAAATACACCAATCTTTGATATTGTTCATCCATTCAAAATACGTCTTTTCCCAAGACTCAGGAATAATCCTGATCTTCCCGCTCTTTACTGCATCAATGGCCGGTTCCGCCAGAGGTTTTATTTTGATAAACCACTGCTTTGACAGAGTCGGTTCTATGATCGTTTTACATCTATAACAGTGTCCTACATTATAAGAGTATCTCTCTTTTTTCTTTAAAGTCCCCTCCTTTTGAAATTCCTCAATGATATCTTTTCTGCATTTGAACCGATCGAGGTTTTTATATGGACCGGCATTTTCATCCATCCTGCCTTTCTCATCCATGATCTTGATGAATTTCAGATCATGCCTCAATCCCATCTCAAAATCATTAACATCGTGGGCTGGTGTGACTTTAACAGCTCCTGTCCCAAAACTTTTGTCTACATATTCATCCTCAATAATAGGGATCTCCCTTTCCATTATGGGGAGAACAACCGTCTTCCCTATGAGTCCTTTGTATCGGTCATCATTTGGATTTACAGCTACAGCCGTATCTCCCAGCATGGTTTCCGGCCTTGTGGTGGCAACCACTACGGATTTTTTGCCGCGGGAAAGAGGATATATGAGGTAATACAGGTAGCCTTCAGTTTCTTCATAGTCTACTTCCAGATCTGACAGGGCAGTCTGACACCGAGGGCACCAATTGATTATATAATCACCACGATAAATTAAGTCTTTATGATAAAGGCCCACAAAGACCTCTCTGACGGCCCTGGACAACTCTTCATCCATCGTAAATCTTTCCCTGCTCCAGTCACAGGAAGCTCCTAATTTCTCCAGTTGGCCTATGATTATCCCTCCAAATTCTCTTCGCCATTGCCATACCTCCTCGATAAACTTCTCTCTTCCCAGGGTATGGCGATTCAGCCCCTTTTGAGCCAAGTGCCTTTCAACGACATTCTGGGTAGCAATCCCTGCGTGATCCGTTCCGGGCATCCACAATACGTTGAATCCGTTCATCCTTCTGAATCTGGCGAGGATATCCTGCAAGGTGTTGTTCAAAGCATGACCCATATGGAGAGATCCAGTGACGTTTGGGGGGGGAATGACTATCGAGAATGTTTTTTTTGAACTCTCAACATCGGCGTGAAAATAACCTTTACTTATCCAATAGCTTGACCATTTGTCCTCCACTTTGGCAGGTTCGTATCCTTTTTCCAATACTTCCAATGTTCCCAATCTCCTTCTTAAATCACTTCATCAGTCACCACACAGGATGTGATCAGTATTTATTGTCTATTATATATATACAAAACTGAAAAAGGGGATTAACATAATCCCCAGCAAAATACAATGAATTTATTATTTACAAAAGAAAACAGAAAGTCAAATAATAAAGTGTACGATATCCTTCAATCTTCTCCTTCTTTCAATTTTCTTATTTCTTCTGTAATCATCTTTTCCGCTATATTCGGAAAAAGCTCATGGACAATACTCTCCATTTTCTCATCCATGGCTTTTACGATTGCGCGTATTAAATCAGGTGCAATCTTCTCGACCACTTCCTGACTCACTTCTCTGATAATTTCTTCAATGATCTTAGCGTCTAATTCATCAATCCCAATCATTTTCTGATTTTGGGATGTATCTGGAGGGCTTTTTATCGAGGTTTCATCTGAATCAATTTCATGGATATATGTATCCTCTGGACTTTTTTCATCGGACAAGAAATCCTTTTGATTCATCTCTGAGTTTTCAGAAGATTTATCCTGCGTGTACGATGTTTGTGAATTTTCTTCCACCACATCAGTTAACTCAATAATCTCCTCATATTCCTCTTCATGCTGAACGACTTTTTCTTTTGTCTCTTTTCTTCTCACCATATGCCGTTTTAAAACAATAGTACTCGTACTTGCGTATAATTGGCTAACATTGTCCGGCCTTGAAGGCGTATTGTAGCATAGAAATCACTCATGAAGGTTTCAGATTCAGGAAAGAATGCAGTGACAACCTCGCGCCGTATGTATGGAAAGGCCCTTGATCTCTTAAAAGCTATGATGGATGTCTGAGTGAAGATTGTATTTCTTGTGTTTTTCTTTCCTGTTATTTGGAACCTTGAACCAAGACCGGAGTCCTCGATATCTTTTGCAAATTTCTATATTTAAGTGAAATTTTAATAAAATACCCTACCACTGCTAAAGGGAGGTGTCAAGGGTTTTTTCTTTGTACTGAAATGCAAAAAATTAACCATACTCGGAATTATCCATTAAGGTCCGTAAACGAATACTTTTTGCACATGAGTATCAGATTGAGTGAGATTTGCTTAGTCTGAAAGCGCAAAATGGGATGAATAGGTGAACCCATTTCAAAAATTTTGTTTTTGAGGATCAGGCAACGATGGCTTGAAGGTGAAATGCACAGATGTGATAGATGTTCCTTTATGTATACTCAATGACTGAGGAGGTTGACACTATCCATCAAGCGTGATACACATATTGTTGAAAAGAAAAGTGAGTGGATCATAAATAACAGCAGAATGACTCCACAGCATATTTGGGAGGTGGCAAAAGAAGGGACATGATGGTTGAACTCGTTGCAGTTTTTAGCGGTTCCTTCGTTCTCGCCCTCTCTGGTGCTCTGATGCCCGGTCCCCTTTTGACTGTAACCATAGTTGAATCGGCAAAACGTGGCTTTATTGCGGGGCCACTCATCATAGCCGGCCATGCACTACTGGAATTAGCTCTAATAGTTGCTATTATCCATGGATTAAGTCCGTATCTGGAAAAACCTTTCGTTATGGGAGGCATTGCCCTTGTGGGAGGGGCCATACTTTTATGGATGGGCTTACAGATGGTCCGAACAGCAAATCAGGTCTCCTTAAACGATAATCAGAAAGAGTATAAAAAGTCGTCTAATCCGGTTCTGGCGGGTATCTTGGTGAGTCTTTCCAATCCTTACTGGACATTATGGTGGGCCACCATCGGGTTGGGCTATCTTGTGGCAGCCATAAGGCTGGGAATCATGGGTGTCGGAGTCTTCTTTGTTGGCCACATTGCAGCAGATCTTCTCTGGTATTGCATTGTTTCCTTTGGAATAAGCCGTGGCAAAAAGATTCTAAGAGAGACTATTTATCAGAATATAATCCGTTTTTGTGGTATTGTTCTTGTCGGATTCGGGGGATGGTTCTTGATCACCGGCAGATCCTATCTGGGCCAGTGAATGATATGAGAAATAGAACATTCTTGAGTTCACATGAATCCTGTGGAAACTCAAGAATGAAAAAAAGGGGGGGGTGTAACACAAAATAAATAATACGTCCTGAGATGTTCTTCGTAAAGGATGCCTCAGAACACGGGTATTCCTTACCATAAGTTTTCTACTGGATCCTGAAAATGAAATCGGATAGTTTGCAAGCTGTTACAATTCTGTGAAAGTGGAGGAATAAAGATATGTCAAGAGTGCTGGAAACGAAATATGAAGAGGAACTTTCTGTTGTGAAACAGTTGGACTATGTGTTTAATCCCAGTTCCGTTGCCGTGATAGGAGCGTCCAATAGACTTGGAACGTGGGGATTTGGTGTGATGGGTCGACTCCTCAATCATTCAAATAGAAAGGTTTATCCTGTTAATTCCAAGACCTCAGAGATCATGGGGGTCAAGGCTTATAAAAAAATTACCGACATACCAGAGCCGGTTGAGTTTGCTGTCCTATCGGTGCCTCCGACCATGACTCCTCAGGTAATGATGGAATGTGTTGAGAAAGGAGTCAAAGGTGCATTGGTAATTTCAGGAGGTCTTTCAGAATCTGGAGAAGAAGGGGCAAAGTTGGAAAAGCAACTCGTAGATATTGCAAAAAGGGGAGGAATACGGTTCATAGGTCCCAACAGCATGGGACATTTAAACACCTCTTCCTCATTCTCGACTCTGGCTTGGATGGAAGATGTAAAGCCCGGGCCAGTAGCTTTTCTCTCTCAGAGTGGAACATATGGCCAGCGCGTGGTACGCACAGGGCTTCACTATGGGATCGGATTCAGTAAATTTGTCAGTGATGGTAATGAGGCCGATCTCCATCTCGAGGATTATATAGAATATCTCGCTGAAGATGACCAAACCAAAATCATAGCAGCCTATGTAGAAGGACTCAGGGAAGGAAGACGATTCTTTCAATTGGCCAAGAAGATAACCAAAGAAAAGCCCATCATTATTATGAAGGCTGGCGCTACTGAAGGCTCTGCAAAAGCGGCAAAGTCCCATACTGCATCTTTGGCAGGTTCAGATCATCTTTATAATGCTATGTTTAAACAGTCAGGAGTAATCAGAGTAGAAGATGAAATTGAGATGTTCGATGTTGTGTCTGTCCTCTTATCTCTTCCACTTCCCAAGGGAAATAGGATAGGAATTCTCACGGAAGGGGGCGGCATCGGTGTTGTGATGGCCGAAGCATGTGAAAAGGTTGGTTTGAAGCTTCCCTCCTTCTCCCCTGCCACAACAGACAAGCTAAAGTCTCTTTTGCCTGCACGCTGTTCTCATGCCAACCCTACAGACATAACCGACTTGGTCACATCCGGTAATTTAGTCATCTTCTCGTGTCTTTGGACAATCCTTGAAGATCCAAACGTAGATCTTGCCGTTCTCTTAGGAGGAGTAGGAGCCACATCGTACTTTTCAACCATGTTGGACAAGACATCCATTACCGATAAAGAAGGATTCAAAGTGATGATTGAATCCTTAAAGGAACAAGAACTGCAAAATCTTGACCTGATGCGGGAAAAAATAGACACGTTGAACAAACCACTTGTCTATGTAAACCTCATGCCCCGTGCAATGGCGGAACCGGAAAGCTTCAAGCTTCTTCGTGAACGGCAGATCCCCATCTACCCGAATCCACGAAGGGCGGCAAGGGCATTACGCCATGTGGTTCAGTACAGTACCTATGTAAATGGAGTCGGAAAAAGGCTGTAGAAATTTTTCAGATATATGGAAGGGGGCCCCAAGAGCTGTTGCCTTGGAAGGTCCCCTGTTTTCATACAATCAAATGGTGGCGGAAAGCCTGTTTTCATTTGATACACACAGCCCGCACCTGTTTGATATCTGTATGTCCTTTTAGTACTTTTTCTATCCCATCCTGTTTCAATGACCTCATCCCCTGTTTCATAGCCTGGTCTCGAATCTCTTCAACCCGAGCTCTGGCCTGAATGAATGATTTGATATCATCTGAGCCGGTCAACAGCTCGTGTATTCCCATCCTTCCTCTATAACCCGTATTATTGCAAAGCGGACATCCTACAGGACGATAGAGAGTCATGTCACTTGTAAACATTATCCCTAAATCCTGAAAATGTTCCTTTCCGTATTCGACAGCCAGACTCTCGAACTCAGCTTCAGATGGAGAATAAGGTTCCTTGCATTCTTTGCAGAGGGTCCTCACAAGTCTCTGTGCAAGTATCCCAAGGAGTGCATCAGCGAAGTTAAAGGGATCCATCCCCATATCCAAAAGTCTTGTCACCGTCTCCGGTGCGCTATTGGTATGGAGGGTGCTGAACACAAGATGCCCAGTCAGGGATGCTTCGATTCCGGTGGAAACGGTCTCTGCATCCCTCATTTCACCGACCATGATCACATCAGGATCAGCCCTGAGAAAAGCTCTCATTGCAGAGGCAAAATCGAACCCGATCTTTGGATGTACCTGTACCTGTCTCAACCTGTATTGACTGATCTCAACAGGATCCTCCGCAGTCCAAATCTTCTTTTCCGGTGTATTGATGAAACCCAAAGCCGAATGAAGAGTGGTCGTCTTTC
>JAXHSZ010000223.1:0-7071 GCA_034190725.1 Thermodesulfobacteriota bacterium | reverse complement strand
AACTTTCTCTCCAAAAGTGATTCGAGTGTACTGGTCCTTTTGGACAGGTCCGGTGTGAGTGACCTCTACCGTGCCAAAATGATTTTGCCGACCGTGTGCATTCTCGGACCGGGACTGAAGGTGCTTGACCATATCCAGGGTGGGGGCAGGACCACTGAAATAATGTTGGTAAAACTGGCTGAAAGGGAACTGCAAAGAAAGAAAACAAATGTGGCCAAAGCAATCAGCGAACAGGTTGAGAGAGAAAATCCCAATAATGTGAAGGCCAAAATGGTCAAGGGGTACGCCGCCCTCAAGGAAGGAGACCTGAAAGAAGCTGAGAAAACCTTTCATGATCTGTCCCGGAAAAAAGGGCAGGGAGAAGTCTTGGGTAAAGAGGGACTGACCGCCGTCTACGCAAGAAAAGGACAAACCGAAAAGGCCCTTTCCCTGGTAAGGGAAGTAGAGCAAAAAGCCCCCGAAAGAGCGTATGTCCATGTGGTCAAAGGCGATCTTTTATATAGCCAGGGCAAGAAGAAAGAAGCGGGAGAAGAGTACATTAAGGCAGTTGAAAAGAAAGAGGCCGAGTCTTTTCAAAGGGCCGCTGCGTACAATCAACTCGGGCGCTTTCAGGTGAGCGAAGAAAAATACCAAAGAGTACACGATCTGTATGATCAGGCTGTGGCCATAGATCCGTATTATATAGAAGCCACATCCAACAAAGGAATGCTGTATGAGAAGCAAGGTAAATGGGACAAAGCCCTTGAATCGTACCGCCAAGCCCTGACTCTTGATGAAAATGATACCTTTGCGGCTGTTCTGGCGAAAAAAGCGGAAAAGATGCTGGCCCTTCAGAAAAACATCGATCAGAAGAAAAGATTAGACGCGTTGGTAAAAGAATTGGCGGCCCGCTACCGGGCGCAGAAGGAATCGCGTAAAGATACAATAGATGAATGGACGTCCAGGCCGATGGTTCTTTCCTTTGTGGATTTCCAAGAGAAGGGCGGATTAGCGGAACGAGACGGTTTTTCTCATGTGCTGGCCGCCCAACTTTCCGATCATCTCAATGCGTCCGGAAGGGTACAGGTGGTGGAACGTGTTCTCATTGAACGACTCCTTGAAGAGTTGAACCTTGGATCTTCTGATTTGGCTGACCCAGATACCACATTGAAGCTTGGAAAGGTGCTGGCCGCCAAGTTGATCAGCACAGGGACCCTCTATTATCTTCCTGACGGAACTCTCCTTCATCTCAGGCTCATAGATACGGAAACCTCGGCCATACCTAAGGTAATCACCAGAGAAATCAGTGCGCAGGCCTCCCTGGGAAAGGAACTCCATCGGCTCAATCGGGAGATTTTAAAGACAATAATATTGAAATACCCATTGCGTGGATACGTGATGGGGACCGAAAATAAACAGGTGATGATCAATCTTGGTTCAAAACAGGGGGTTGTCCTGGGAACAAAGTTCGAAGTTCTGGAAGAGCAAAAACAGATACAGTATAAGGGCAAGAAGTTGCGGAGTTCACCAAAACCCATTGCACGGATTGAGATTGTAAGGGTCGAACCGGACCTCTGTTATGCCCGCATTTTGGATCAGGAACGTCCCATAAAAAGAGATGACAAGGTGAGGGAAAAGATCGAAGACCTGGTCACAATGAGCAGAAGCCATGTCGATCGGTAAGAGTCTCATAATAAGCTTTATCATACTTATGATTTGTATCGCCGGTTGCGCTTCAGAACAAATCCGGCAGAGAAACAATACCAGTATAGCCGTCTGGGATCTGGAAGACTTGAGCCCTATGGGATCCCCCCATTCGGATCTCGGGGAACTTCTTTCCGCCAAGATTATTGAAACCCTCAATGAAATGGGCAGCCATACTGTTGTTGAAAGAGAACGGTTGCTCCTTGCCCTTCAGGAACTGAATCTCGGAACCACTCCGCTTGTGGATACAGCCACTCAATTGAGAATAGGCAAAATGGTGGGGGCCCAACTAATGGTCTTTGGGACCTATCTGGTCATTGAGGATAAAATGCGTCTTGACCTGCGTCTTGTGGAAGTTGAAACCGGCCGTATCCTGAAGGCCGCTCAAAAAACCCTCTCAACCTCCGATCTGTCCAAATGGTTCCAAGCCACAAAACAGACAACAGCGGAACTGTTTTGATAGAACTTAAGTTGAGCGATTCTTTCCTACTGCGAGGCTGTATCACACCGAATCTGAAGCAAAAAACGTTTCAAATCGAACTCACTGAAGGGTTGGCTTCACTTCCGTCCGATTCAAATCGTTTTTTGCTCCATATTCAGGAACCTACAACCTCTCGTGACGGAAAGAATCGCTCAACTTAGATAAAATAATCTCGTGTCCATCCATAAATGAGATATTCTCTGCAAGGTCAGGGAAGACGAAGATTTCTAACCGGAGGAATACATCTTCACATTCCTTCGTTCCTGCCTTCTACCCTCGGTCTCCTGAGACCACAGGAACATCTCAAAAAGTTCGGGAATATGCCGTAGCCTACAGGGGGAGCTTTCATTCGCTCCTATGTGATTTTTGTGCACATTCAGGGCACACGGCTAAAATTCAAAAAACTCGGACTGCCGCCCTCAAATATTTTAAATTCTTTAACACCGAGTACCCTGAATACGTGCTTCCCAAAATTCACAATGTTGCTCATAAAAGCTTCCCTGCGAACTACTGCATAAGTCTGTTTCCAGAAACAACCTAAAGAGCCTTTCATAATCGTCCGATAACAAGAGAGACGAGAAATCCTTGTCACGGAACAAAATCTTTCCACTTATTCGGTTAGTAAAGCTCACTGCTTGCCGAGCCCTTGAGAATGAGCAGTAAACGAACCAAGCAGCCAACACTTACCACAGTCTTCCGAACCGCAGAGGTCGATTTTTTGAATTTATGGCGTGATATGGTGAAAGGTATCAATGTAAATGCTCCATCTGCTGAAACTGTTGAGCAATAGAAAGACAAGAATATTCAGTCAAAAGAAGATAAATGAATGCAGATCGGAACTCCCGGAAGGCCGCGAGATGTGCCAACATCTTAAGATAACTGTAGATCCTCTTTGTATGGCGGCGGATAAGAGAACGCATCCTGAAGGGGATGAGTGCTGTTTCGGCATGTGGGAGTGTACCATACCCGAGAAGGTGTGTGATGTGCCCACACATGATGAGGAAGATCACTGGTGTCCATTTATAACGCCTTAGAAATTCTCTTTTTTTGCGGATCAAAACCTCCACTTGAAACAGAGATTGCAGAAAATAGCGCCCTGAACCGCAAAACAGGGTTGTGGTAATCGCCTGCCGCTTTAACTTACCAATAAAATTCCATCTCAATTCTCTCTCTCGACGGCAATACTTGAAGGGAGGGTGTCAGAAGAAATTGAAGGGGAATCCGGCCCTCATTGTTTGGGTGACCCGCCCGTATTTCCAGATCTTCCGGGGAAGGATGGCCACTTCTTTCCCAAAACAAGGATACGGCTTGTCTGAGATCTTTCTCTATTTCGGCAGGCTTCAGGCCCCCTTTGAAATTATCCTTACACCAGATAATAAAATGTGCCAATCGAGAAAGCAAGAGTTGATGGCAAAGGGACGTGCCGGCCACAGTGGTCTCTGCCGGTGCAAAAGCCGTGTCTTCACTGGTGAAAGGAACGAGAGGCGTAATCCCGGACGAGATAAACTGGTGAATCCTCTCGTCACTCAATTCAGTCTCCGTGGAGACACGCATCCTTCCTGAAGTCGCATTACAGGCAAGGTTCTTCAACCTTATCACCCTCCAGTCTGTGAATCGAGTGGGCCAACCGGTTTTCACATGGCTTTGGCCGATCAGAGCCCCAATGGCCCACACAGGGCTGACCCAGAGGTTGTGATGCTCCTGGAACTGAACGGTTCGAGGTTTATTATTCTCCCCATATGGATAACGGACCAAAACGCGGTTACACGTGACCGTCAACCACCTGGATACCGGATCATTTCTCAAACGACGCCATTTTGCGAAGGCCGGACCATTAAAGTAATGAGGTAAAAAAGGGCGCTTCTTCAGATCGTGCCAATTGTCCAGATGCAGGAACCTATGGTTGATCCAGGAAACGACGGGAACAAGAAGAGCTTCTGAAAATTCGGCGCTCTTTTCAAGGAGATCGAGACTCCTCGGTGAACTGTCAAAGGGCAGATCTATAATGATCAGAGAAGGGAGGTCCTGAACCAACCCCCCCAGCAGATTTCTGAGTGTTTCGTCCAGTGTATCGAGAGATATGGGAACGATCTCGATACTGACATCTCCGCCCATCCCACCCTGTTCCATGAGTAACCGGAGACCACGCCAGACAGCTTCTTGTTCCCTGAACTTCTCATATGAAAAAATATGTTTTAAGATCTGTTGCAGGATGGCGTCAATTTGAGAAATTAGGGGGATAATTTTCGCAGGGGGTGAGGGTAAGCCTTCCGGTAAGGCAACCATATTGAGAATGTCGTCAACAGAGCTTCTTGAATGCATGTCGGTTTTCTCATGTTCAACAGGTATCTCGATGGACGGGAGATCGGGCCGCTCCTGGAGTTGGTTGATAATTTCCCTTGGTGAGAGACCTTTTTGAGCGGCATCCTCAACAATACATCTCACGTCCAGGATGTTGTTCAAGAATGGACTATTTCTGACAAGACCGTCAGGATGAAAATCCTTTAATCTGTTGAATGTGATGTCAAGACCCTCGACATGACAGAAATCTCCGGGTATCGGCAAATGAATCATTATACCCAATCCACGAATTACTCCATCTAAATCCGTCTTGTGGACACGGATGGGATCCTCAGACCAGGCAACCTCTTCCATTGGTCTAAAAGGTGCCAGGGCCAATATCTTGAAGGGTCTTGAAGGGATATTCATATTTCAGCCAAACAGAGAGGTTGGGATGCCTCAACGTCTGAAAAATTTTTTAAATATGGGTTCGGATTGTTTCGGTTCTTTTGCCATTGGTTTTCCCTGCTGAGGTACTTCCTCTTCATTACGGGGGGGAGAGCCCAGTTGCTGATCCACAGTCACATCCACCTCGGCCAATCGTCCTTCACCGAGAAAACGAAAAGCCGGGCCCTGGGGGCTCAGTTCAAGAAGATCATTCGGATTGAGCGGGGTCTGGAGCTGGATGGGTTGTTTATTGATCGAGAGCAGGTCCTTGCCAGTTAAATCCTTTGCCCAGTAATTTCCTTGACTGAAAAGGATCTGAACATGCTGATCGTGGACAGCAGGATGGTCTAAGACACACTGACAACTGGGATCTTTCCCAATGGTTATGGGAAGCTCATTAAAAGAGCGAAGGGTGGGCCCGTATTGAATGACAAGCCTCACCTGAGCTTTTTGACTTGAAATCTCCCGCACCTTGTCGGGTCTGGTTTGAACCTTACTCACATGAGGTTTTTCAGCCTGATGTATGACTTGTTCTCCAGACGGAAAATGCTCAGGCACGCTTGCCGGCTCAGGTCGGGATTCCAGCGTCTTCGTCAAAAAGCTCAGCTTGGGGCCGCCTTCCGCAAAGGTAAGAACATCCCCATCTTTGAGAAAGGCTTCGTCCACCCTTTTCCCATTCACAAATGTTCCGTTAGTGCTCGAGTCGACCAGCCTAAACCGGTTTCCCTCTCTTCTGATCTCAGCGTGTTTCCGGGATATGATAGCCATATCTTTGGGAAATTGTACATGACAGGATGGATGGCGGCCAATCCGTATAACCGGGTCGCAAAGTTCCTGAATTTCTCCCTTTAACGGGCCTTGGATATGGACAAGTTGGACGGCAATCGTAGCGGGATGCATCATGTGATGAATATCCTTGATTCGAATTTGAGGAAGTGTCCATCCATAAATGACTATCTTCCACAACCTCTGCGGAACTGCACAGGTATGGATGTTTTGAGAAGTTACATGCTATTATGGATAGTTGCAACTCTTTAAACTATAATTAGTGTCTGAACGAAAACTAGGATTTTTCGTCAAAATCAAGGAAGATCAAAATTTTAACCACATGAATATAATATATAATGAATATTTTGAGGATTAAAATTTTTATCTGACGCAGAGATTGGCGAAGAAGACAGTTTTCGTTCGGACACTCATTAAGTATATCGTATTAAAACTCCTGTCAAGAGAATAATGTCACGGCCTGAGCTATTATAGATATCCATACTTCAAATTTCACTCCATTATCAGTCTGAGTCTCCGACGACGTACCATAATGTATGACTTACTCGGATTTCTCCCCCCGGCCTTGTGAAATTGAATATCTGAAAATCCATGTGTGCAGATCATATTCAGACCTATGCGGCAGGGTAGGTTTATGGTGAGTAGAGGAAACTGCGATACTCAGCGACTGGTATATGGGCGTATGTTGCCGTTATCTAAAATGTTTTAACTTGACAGTCAAACACATTCCTGTTAAACTTTTCTCACTGTTTCAGGAGGAGATTCAACTTTTATGCATTTTTAACCTTTGAAATGAAGTTAAGATGCCTTCTTTACTCCCTTATCTTGACCCTGTGAATGCCAGGTTTCATATAGACTTCCCCAGGGTCTCCGAGGATACATCCAACCACATTAAATCCCGTTTCCCGTTTTCAGTCATTTCAGAATCAGATCCCCTTTCCCGGCTCCTTGAAGCGCAGTTGCTCACCGACGCCAGAAGCGAGATCAAAAGAGTGTTCGTGTTGCTACAAAAGGATGAGTACCTCCTTACAGGGGATGAAATATGGCCCATCAGTAACACAGATATTGATGAATACTGGTGGAAGGCCTTTTCATCATATTCGAACAGAGAGCATGGAGGGGACCTCATCATATTGGACAATCAAATCAGTGAGGACGGGGCGCTCTTGCGTCTGCGACCCCTGTTCTTTTGCAGGACAAAGCAGGTCTTCTTTCACCCGTTATGCCATGAATGCGGCTCTCTTCTTGAACAATGCCATGATGATGATTTGTTGATGAGTTTCGGGCTTCAACCGTACTCCACCTCTTTGAAGCGCTATCTGTTTTGTCCTTCATGTTTCTCATTATCAGGGAGATCGTATTTTTATACCTTTTCTTTGGGAGGCGCAGATTCG
>JAXHSZ010000222.1:0-2574 GCA_034190725.1 Thermodesulfobacteriota bacterium | reverse complement strand
GCCTTTACAGTTAAACCTGCCTGTTCATCATGAAATAAATTTCCATCTTCTTCATAAAAAGCAGGGGCGGTAAAAGGATAATAGCTTTCCGGATGCAACAGATGCAATGCCTGACGGGGGAGACATAACCATTCAAACCAAAGAGACAGTAGCTATACTGGGAGTGAATAGGAGTGGGGGTACACTACTGTCTGCAAGGAGAAAGGATGATCCTCCTGATTCAGACTACTCGAATCTCAGAAGCGGGTATGAGATTGATTCCATATACCAAGTCGCAAGAGAGCCCGTACAATGCGTCATAATGAAGATTTCAGACACAGGCTCCGGTATTCAGAAGAAAGACATTTCAAAGGTCTTTGACCCATTTTTTACGACCAAGCCACCCGGTAAAGGGACAGGGCTGGGGCTTGCCACCTGTTTAAGGATTGTAGAGTCTTTCAAAGGTGAGGTACATGTAGAAAGCCAGGAAGGGAAGGGGTCTTGTTTTCAAATTCTACTGCCTGTCAGCAATGCATGATCAAGAACAGTGAAGAGTGAAGAGCGATAAATCGAATATTGTCAATGTGTATTATGAGTAGTAAATGAAAAAAAGTCGAACCTTTGGAAAGCAACCGTGAAGTTTGGGAATAAGAGTATTCATTGCTCTTCACTCTTCATATAAAATCAAAGATGGTCGGGGAAGGTGATAGGGACATGCCTAATAAACAAATATTAATAATCGATGACGAAGAAAACATGAGACATATGCTCTCAACCCTTTTGGGCAAAGAGGGTTTCAATATTGTTACAGCTTCGAGTGGGAAAGAGGGAATGAAGTGTCTGGAAAAAGCGGATTTCGATGTCATATTGTGCGATGTGAGAATGCCGGAGATGGATGGATTGGCATTCTTAAAAGAGCTGCAAGGAAAGAAGACTGAATCACCGGTCATTATGATGTCCGGGTATGGAACAATCGACACTGCAATTGAAGCCATGAAATTAGGAGCTTATGACTATATCTCAAAGCCATTCAAGCCTGATGAGATTATCTTGACTTTGAAAAAGGCTGAAGAGAGAGAGCGGTTGAGAAGAGAAAATATATTTTTGAAAAGTGAGATAAGGAAGGAATACAGTTTTGGAAATATTATTGCAAAGAGTCCTGGCATGAGAGTAATCTTCGATACAATAAAAAAGATCTCAGGTTATAAGACCACTGTGTTGTTGACAGGAGAGAGTGGCACAGGAAAAGAGTTGATTGCAAGGGCCATTCATTACAATAGTACTCGTAGCGAAAAACCGTTTGTTGCAGTAAACTGTGGGGCCATACCTGAAAATCTATTGGAAAGTGAACTTTTCGGTCATGTCAAAGGTGCATTTACCGATGCACACAAAGATAAAAAAGGACTCTTTGAAGAAACAGATGGTGGTACCCTCTTCCTGGACGAGATCAGTGAACTTCCATTTCAACTCCAGGTGAAGTTGCTTCGGATCCTTCAGGAAGAGGAGGTACGGCGTTTGGGAGATAATAAATCCATTAAGGTCGATGTCAGAATAATTGCAGCTACCTTAAAGAATCTCTCTCAAGAAGTTGAGAAGGGTGATTTCAGGGCTGATCTTTTTTACAGATTGAATGTCCTGCCCATAGATATTCCTCCCCTCAGAGAGAGGAAGGAGGATATCCCCCTTCTTGTTGATCATTTTATCCAGAAATACAATGGGAAGCTGGGGACGAACATACAGGGCATCACAAAGGACGCTCTCAATGAACTACTGAAATGTGATTGGTCCGGGAATGTAAGAGAACTTGAGAACACACTAGAGAGAGCCATGGTTCTCGGTGAATCAGACAGGATTGAAAATGTTGATGTACCTCCCAAGATTGGGGAGGCCGAGGAGTTCGCCGGTGTTTCCATTCCTCACGATGAGCTCTCCATAAAAAAAACCTCTCAGGTAATAGAAAGACATTTGATCACAAAGGCGTTGAAAAAGACTGCCGGAAATCGCACCCAGGCTGCAAAGCTTCTCGAGATAAGCCACAGAGCTCTTCTCTATAAGATTAAGGAGTATGCCATCAAGAATGAGGATTAAGGCATGAGATAATTGAAAATCAGATACTATACAAATAAATCTTTAGTTTCCCAATTCTCAACCTCCTCGATTCTTTAATCCACTCATCTTACAATCCATCAATTCCTCCAAAAAACAACATAATCATCAGATACTGTTAAGGTTACAACATTTCCATCTACTATGAAATAAGTTCATAAAGTCTCTTCTATCGTTATTTTCTATAACTGTTCTAAAAAACTAATAATGACTGTAATTTCAGTTAGATATGAAATGAAAATGCTATTGGCATGTTTTTTGCCTTTATGTTCGAAAAAAAGAGAAATTCTAAGAAAATCCCTACTGGAAAAAAGGAGGGTCTTGACATTGGAAAATATAGGAAGTTGGAAAAAAGAGATAATATCTTCTCTCGTCACTGTTTTTTTATTCATTTTCCCTTTCTCAAATGCAGAGGGGGTGTATGATTCATGGGATTACAAGACAAAGATTAAACTCAGTAATGGTGGGGCTGCTGTTACTGATTGTCCT
>JAXHSZ010000221.1:0-7053 GCA_034190725.1 Thermodesulfobacteriota bacterium | reverse complement strand
TGAGCAACACGTCTCGCGAATTCATCGTCAAGTAAAACAACATGATCTCGATTTTCCAATGCCAGTGCCATAGTGTCAAGCTCACCCGCTCCCAAATCTAAGGATAACCACTCAGAAGGCAAAAAATGCGGCTCAGTCACTTGAAGCCAATAATAATTTTTAGGATCAGGCACATCATAACCACGCTGCCTTCCTTCCTGTAACTCAGCCACCACCCCTTTGGGAATCCATATTTCACTGAAAAGCTTTGAAAGCCATTCGATTGTTCCAATACGATACAGATAAAGCAGAGGAGAAGTGTTGCTAATGACCTTGGGCATGCTCCCTCTCTAAGTCACGTAACTCAGATTCAAAAGGAAAAACATTATACCGTCCTAATTCCATTAAAAACTCTACCCTTGGTACACCTGCAAGTTCAGCGGCTCTTCCTGACGAAAGACGGCCAAGTTCGTAAAGTTTAATGGCCGCTAGCATTCGTAATTCACGGGCGAAACTTTTTTCATCTGCCTTTTCAGCCAATAGAACTTTTTCAGGGACATTAATTATAATTTGCCGATCTGCCATCTTGAAACCTCATTTATAATCTTCATCTTTCTTGACCTTAAAAAAATCTCATTTCCGGATGGACACTTACTGTCACCAACATGATTATCAAAAAGACAATTATATAGTTCTGTCTCACTTCCTACTGTAATACAGTTGGGTGAAAGCACTTTATCATTTTGTTGCTAGCCTATCAATATCTATGGGTTTTGTAAAGGATTTTTCTGCTCAAATAGCTGATTTAAACCATCAGAGGATGACTGAACAATATGAATGAACGACCAAGCTTTTTTAGTGTCTTTCCCAACGAGAAAAAAACTTGAAACTCTTTCAAATGTTAATACTGAATTATTGCATATCAGCCCCTGGTAAAGTGATTTCTCAAAAAGTCCGGGCACATGCCGCTCTCAGGGGAACTTCCATTCACTCCCACATGAATTTTAGGCGTATTTAAGAAGTTCGGTTGCATATGAGTTACGGCGGTTATGGCAAGATATGGAGGTTACGATTGAAGAGGGAATAGCCGAACTCTCATCTCTTTGCGCAACTGAAGTGGTTATTGGAAATCTATCGATTCAGACGATTCCAACACCCAGAGAAAACGTTAAAATACTTCTTGAAAAAGCAGACATAACATTGCCTGATGCCATACCCTGTAGAAAAGAGACTGTGCTCACTTGAAAAAAGTTGGTAGAGGAAAGAAGATCTTCCGTTAAATCAGCGTATTAGATAGCAAATAAGCACTTTCATTAAATGGAAGATCCGCTACAGGTGGGGCAGATATCTGGAAAATGCAACCTGCACGGTGAGCCAAGCTCACTTCTCGGGGGGTTACTTACCTTCTTTTGCTTTATGTGAACTACAGGCTCCCGTGAGGTCTTTTTAGGGTTGGATGTTCTGTTTGTGATTTTGGATTTGCACCTTGCTCTTGTTAAAAGAATAAAACAAGGCAAGTTACGGGTACTTGTGCCGTCCCCTTAAACCTTACAGATGGCAATAACGGGGCTTTTAAAATTTGAATTGAACCTGTGCCAGGAATTCATCATTGTCCACTTCACCGTTCCCTGTATCCTCATCATTCATATAGTATTCAGTCTTGAGTTTGACGTTTTTCGCTACCTCGGTAATAAGGGCGAGCACTGTCATCTCTCTGTCCCATGTGGCTGAGTCATCAAAAGACTTGTCCCAATCCACATCAAGTTTCCCATATCGAACGAGCGGTTCTACAGAACTGAAGTATTTCTTGTTTCCGGTTTTAAACTTGTAGGAGCACTGGAGATACCACCCATCACGATCGAGTTTTCCATCGGTCATTGAAGCCACTTCTCCCACAACTTTGAGGTTTGTGTATTTTAAGGTGACACGTCCTCCGATACGGGTCTGGTCATCATCATCGGAGTCATAGGTGGGCAGTTCGTCGGCCAATTCGTCAATGTCGTCCTGACTCAATTCTCCGAAATAACCGAATCCCACCACATCGAGACTTGTCTTTTCTCCAAACTCAGGCGTTGCACCGAGCATGAGACCCACTTCATGGTGATCCATCTTTTCGCCTGTATTCTTGTTGTCCCGAAACATCTTGTAACTTGAATCCTCTGAAACTTGTTTCGTGCCTAAACGAAGACCTTCACCAAAGGAGAGCCCCCAATATACCGGGTCGTGCTTTCCCAACCATCGTATCTGGTAGGATTCATATCGCCATGTGGCTGTACCGATCATCGGATAAACCTCAGTCCCCCTAGACGTCCTGTGCATGCGGGGCAGCAACCCTAGGGAAAGTTTCGAATTGAGAGGGAGCTTGTCCCATGCTGCTTCAAAAGCGCATACGAAGGTTCCGTCGTCCGCCTCAGAATGGCCTTCAAATTCAGCCCATAAGGATATGTTATGCATATCGGAGCTGATTTTGGGTGTGAGTGTGAACTTATCCAGTTGCACATGGGGATCTTCCGTATCTATTTCCGCGTCACTCTGTGTATCCACATATTCGAATTCCAGTGAACCACTGAAGGTCAGGTTCCATCCTTCTTTTGATAACATACCTTTCTTTTTTTCTTTCTCTGCTTTCTCCTTTAATTCCTGATATTTCCACTCTTCTATGACTTCTTCATCCTTGAGGATTTCCAGTATCTCTTCTTCAACGCTCATCCCTTTTGCCTCAGCCCATTTGGCCAAAGGCATGCAAACAATAGATAATGTCACGAACAATATAACTGCTGCTTGAGTCAACCATTTATCCATTCCGTATTTCCTCCACTATTCTGTATTATCAAAAATTTTTCCATATGAGTATCTTCCACGTTTATGGCTCATCCATCCCCCCCCTTCATTCTCATTTTATGATTAGTATTCCATTCGCAAACGGCTATTTTCTGCGATTATTCAATCAGATCCCTATGCAATGACTCCTTGAAATGCACCCTTTCATCTCCGTTGACGTGGCAGAAAATATCTCATTTCCGATGAGGGCATATGCCTCCTGTCGCACTATGTGGTGGCGGATCATATACCCTCATTGCAAATGAAGGACATACGAAGGATTGAAAACCTGACATATGTCCCACTGTTGATCTGGAAAGACAAACCTCACCACAAAGATTACGGTGCAGATTTTTATCAACCTTTCATTACGTTTTCATTACAATGAGGTTACGATTGAGTTAATAATGAGTGGAATTGATGAACGAAGGACATCCGGGTCCTGGATTGTCTCCCTGAGGTCCCGGAAGGAGGGTTGGGTCATCATTTCGAATAATGGAAAAAGTATGAATACGACAACCGTACCACTGCAAAATACAGTTATGGCAAACCAAGGATCGGTTTTTCTTTCTGCTCTCATCCTTACAATGAACCCTTACCTGCGCCTCAGTAAAAAACCGAATCAATCCTTTACTTCCACCCATTTTTGTAGGGATATCGGGAGTCTGGATTTCATCTTATCCGTGGGAACCCGACACGGAAAAAAGGGCGGTTGCCCCATCTCTTTCAGAATTTTCAGTCCTCCATCGGGATTCAGCATATATTCTAAAAAAGCCTCTGCAGCTTTATGGTTTTTACTGCCCTTCAGGATAGTAATACCGTACGTGCAGGATTTTCCCGTTCTGTACATCCATGTCCCCGGTTTTTTCCCGGAGACTTTCACCTCAGCCTGCCTGTAAAAACCGTCCATTTTGTAATTGCCCAGATTGATCTCGTCGGGAAGCTGTATGTATTTCAGATCATGCTGCACGGCAACGGAAAGGTATTCCCATGCATAGTCCATGCTTCCTGTTTTTAACATGGAGACTAACTCGACTGATTTGGGCCGCACATTTCTTTTTGGCCGGTTTGAGATCAACTGATCATACAGGCCCGCAACATCGTAATATTTCTCTGCCAGTTGGATCACCATAAGACTCCGGTAACCACAGGGATCGAGGTTTGGATCGGAATGCCCCCAAATGACCCCCTTTCGACCCAGAATTTCATACCTGTTATCAGTGTTGACTTCTTTTGCGAAGCGGCTCTTTTCCGTATAACAAAGAACCAATTGATTTGACGCAAAACGGATGTTGTAGTCGGCATTATTGGGAATAAGGGTTTTGTTTATCACTGTAAAGTCGGCAGAAGCCATTATGTCCGCCGGTTTATGCAATTCGGAAATCATTCGTGCCATCTTGGTACTTCCGCCCCCTTGCCGGAGCACATCAACTTTGGGATATTTTGCCTCGAAGATTTTTTCCATCTTTGCCAAAGGAACTGTCAGACTGCCGGCGTGGAAGATTATGAGTTTTCCGTGTGGCTCAGCCCCGCAAAAGTCCGAAGAGGATGTCAACACTGCCAATAAAACAACCGGAAAGAATTTCATCAGATTCTTATGTTTATTCATCGCCATCTATTCCTTTCCCTGGTCCGGATTGCTGTGGAAAAACCATTTTCCCGCACATGCTCAAGTCATAGCCATCAAGCTTCTCAGTTATCTTCCGGAATTGAGGTTCATGAAGAAGACCGAAAAAGAGCTGCACCGCCTGTTCGAAAAAGTACCCTCTTTGGATAAGAAGATCATACCGCTCCCAACGAATAGGAATGAAGTCCAACCCGAAAAGACCGGCTGTAGGTTTGATCGTAAGCCCCACATCAGCTCTGCCTGCCAACACTTCCAGGGCCACATCCATATGGCTTCTCATTTCATGATCATATCCTTCAATGGTTTCCCCTTTCAGACCGACTTTCTCAAGTTCCTTGTCAAGAAGCAGACGTGTGCCGGTTCCTTTCGGACGGTTAACCATTCTTATTTCCGGTCGGCCCAGATCTGAAAAAGCGGAAATCGCCTTTGGATTTCCTTTTGCTACCAGTAAGCCCTGGTTTCGTAGACAGAAATTTACCAATACAGGCAATGATGTTCCGAGTTCCTGGGAGGCAAAGTCGAAATTATATTCTTCTTCATCCTCCTGTAAAAGGTGACATGATGCAATATGACACAGGTTACGTTTCAGTGCCCTCAGTCCGCCCATACTTCCGATATTACCGAAAACAGCCACATGTTCCGTATAGCGTGAATTGAAAAGAGAAATTGTTCTGTCCAGCAGGATATCGTTGCTACCGCTTATTATGAGCAATCCATGATAAAGATGAAGGGGTCTTGTAATTCTTGGATTGTTGATGGTATGGTTTTCCAGCCATTGCTCCACAAGGTCTCGGGGAAACAACCACTTGCCGGTTACTTTTGTTGCGGGAAGCCCCTTCTCGGAGATGAGGGTATAGACCATCTTTTCGTTGATACTTAAGAATTCCGCAACTTCCTTTGTGCTGAATAGTGTCTTCTTTTCCATGCTCTGTCACCTTTTTGCCGTAATAAATAAAGCATACAAGTAATTGTAAGTCAATAAAAATATATTAAAGATAATAAATAACTTAAAATGACAATTAAAAACATTCGAATAGAATTCAAAGCATCCCACAGATTTCCGCAAACAAAAGGAGCCAGAGATTGGTTTTCACGTCCACAAACAGATATCTATAACTGAAGAAAGTGAAATGCTGAAATCAGCTATGGATGCTCCCTGTTCAATCATCTCCAGGCTATGAGTACTCTTTGTGTCGAAGACATGATCCGTAATGGATATTGCATCAAACCCGTTTTGTCCATAGATATCAATTGCTTGCTTCATGTCAAGTTCGCCGTCGCTGTGTGTTGTATGGACATGAAAATCACACAAAAGAAACTTCTCTATATTCGTCCTCCTTCTTTTTATTCTCAGATCCTCCCAATAGTTGGTATTATTTCATCCATCAAATGAAAGGGGTTTCTCAAGTCTCCCAGTCAGTCTTCCTTCCTTTTGCTCTATAGTTTCTACAATACTTTCATCGTATTACGTGTGTATTACAGTTTCATTAACATATTATTACGTTCATAATGGTTCCCCAAACTGAGTGACTTCAACTCCTTCTTTATCATTCAGAAGGGCCAAGGCATTGGAAATGGCATTTTGCATATCATTTTCAGGGGACTCTGATATCTCTCCATGCCCGGGATAGATATTCTGAACCTTTCTGGTCTCCAACAGAGCAATGGAGTCGATATAGTCACCCAGGCTTCCCGACTCACTGATGTAAGAGAGCGTCCCCCCTGCAAAGAGTGTGTCGCTTGAGAAGAGGATCTTCTTCGTAATTTCATATATACAAATCGAACCTGAAGTGTGCCCCGGTGTGTGCACCACCTCAAGGCTGTAATTCCCAAGATCGAAGCGTGATCTGTTCTCCAGCCAGAGATATACCTTCAGAGAAGGCTCATTGAGGTCACTGGACTGGTAGTGTGTCACAAAGCTGTCTTGAGATACAAGCTTGGTCGCTGCAAAGCGATGGGCAGCGATAATGGAATGTTCCTGGAAGTAACGATTGGCACCCATGTGGTCAAAATGATCGTGAGTATTGATCACAATATCTATGTCCCTCACCTTGAATCCCAAAAGCAAAAGTGACTTCTGAAGCACTTCGAAATTGCCGTCTACACCGGAATCAATGAGAATATTCTTGTAATCACCTCTTATGAGATAACTGTGGCTGCTGGAGCCGATCCCTCTGACCCAAAATATATTGGGGTGAATCTCTGAAATCCCACTCTCTTCCGTCATTCTCTCTCCACTTGCTCTTTCGTGCCGCTTCTTTATCATCAAATATCCTGAATATCCGGTTCAATCGGTTTTTCCTGATATACTCATGTATCTCCGGTGTCAAAGAACACACCTTCAGCTCACCGCAAACAAGGTTGACTTCTTTTCTGATGCTGTTTAAAACGCCCATCAGGGTGATCGGTTCATACTTTTCCAATCCTTTCAATTCCATGATCAGTTTAATGCTTTTCTTCTTGAGGTGTGGAGACAAAACTTCCTTTGCCATGAGGGCTTCATTCTTTTTGGTTTTGCCTGACATCTTTATGATACAGCAACCATCTTCTTCGGTAATGTGATACTTCAATACCTTATCTATCCTCCTTTATTTGATTTTTATATTACCAACTGGTTATTACCTTAG
>JAXHSZ010000220.1:0-15114 GCA_034190725.1 Thermodesulfobacteriota bacterium | reverse complement strand
CAGAATACAGCAAAGGGCATGCCAACAGTTGACCAAACTGTGGCAAGAAATGATAACATATTGATTTTAATTGCGATATGACGAAGGGATAGTGAAAGAGAAAAATATCAACTGCATTTAACATTTTGCTGAATAATTAGACAACAGCAACACATTCAAGGTCCTTTAATAGAATAATAGACTGATTATATTGGTATTTTAGTTTTTGATTAAAAAATAGACATTATGTCTAATTTTTAGGCAGTAACAAGGGGTAAATATTTTATTTCCGGATGGACACAACTTCACTGAGTTTGCAAATCTTTGAATAAAGAGGTTTGGATAAAAGCTGTTGACAGATGTACAATGATAGGCTATAGAGGAATAATATTACACTATGAAAGGAAATCAGCCATGGCAGGAGAAAGACTTGCACTGCTTTATTCTCAAGATGAGATCTCAAAGATCACTGAACGGATTGCTCATCAAATCTCCCAAGAATGCAAGGGAAAAGACGTGATACTGGTCTGTATTCTCAAGGGGGCTTTCATCTTCATGGCCGATTTGGTGAGAAACCTCAGCATTCCTGTAAAGATTGACTTTGTCAGGTTAGCCAGCTATGGAGCAAAATCCCATTCTTCAAGAAATGTCACTATCACAATGGATACAGGGCTCTCTATCAAGGGGAAGGATGTTATCATAGTGGAGGACATTCTCGATAGTGGCCTCACCCTCTCTTTTCTCATGAACAGGCTCATGAATGAGAAGCCTGAATCACTGAGGTTATGCGTTTTAATAGATAAAAAAGAGAGGCGGGAAGTGGATATCCAACCGGATTACGTTGGATTCGTATTGGAAAAAGGATTTGTTGTTGGTTATGGTCTTGATTTCAATGAAAAGTACAGATACCTGCCTGAGATATACAGGATTGAAAGTGACTGCTGAATTATGTCCATCCAGAAATGAGATATTTTTTTGCAAGGTTAAGGAAGATGAAGATTTTCACCGCAGGAATACATTGAGTATGTAGGGGCACATGGCAATGTGCCCTTACATCTGATTCTGACACAGAGATTACGGAAAAGAGCCATTTATGGATGGGCACTCAATAATTTCAACCTTTTGTGGTTGACAGGTTCACCGCACGATCGAATATTTTTAATGAACTCCACAGACTATTCCTCTCTTTTATGACATGATTACTCAATGTGAGAAATGCAGGACGAAATTTCGGCTTGATGATGACAGAGTGCCTGAAGAAGGTATCAAGGGAAGATGCTCCAGATGTGGACATGTATTTTTGATACAAAAAACTACTACATTAAACTGGGAATTTACGGAAGAAAATGAGCGAGAAGAGGAATTTGAGGGATTCACTCTTCAGTCCCCTGAGGTTGCTGCGTCGGTTCAGAAAAAAAAATATCTTTCCGCTGGACTGTTATCTGTTCTTATACTGATTCTTCTCGCTGGAGGAATGTGGCTTTTTTGGAATGAATTACCGCACATAAGAGAGAAAACATTAGCAACATCGAACATCAAACGGTATTTTCGTTCAAACAAGCTTCCTCAAAAAGATGTTGTCTTCTCATCTTCAAAGACTCGAGGGTATTACATTGACAATAAAAGTCATGGTAGATTTTTTGTGATTGAAGGTGAAGCCATAAATAACTCTTCTGAAGTAAAACGCTTTATCAGAGTAAAAGGCGCACTCTTTGACAGTTCTGGCAATAAAGTCGCAGATAAAGACGTTTATTGTGGAAAAATTCTCTCCGAGAAGGAATTAATGGAATTAGATCCCACTCAGATTAGATCTAATCTGAACTATTACGCAGAAGACCCCCCTGTAAACCTGAACCTTCCTCCACAAAAATCCATCCCCTTTATGATTGTCTTCTTCGATCTACCGGAGGATTTAAAGGAATTCAGTGTGGAAGCGGCAAAGTGACGAATCCGGAGGATCAAGTTGGACTCCACAAAAAACGTAACCCTCGGGATCACATTATTGATAATCATCTTATTTATAGGAACAATAGGTTATTCGGTCATACAAAAGTGGGATCTTCTCGATTCTCTGTATATGACCATTATAACAATCACTACTGTAGGGTTTGGCGAGGTTTCCGAAATGGGTGTACCAGGCAAACTATTCACCATTGGTTTGATTGCCAGCGGAGTGGGAATAGCTGCTTATATTGTTGGGAGTCTTTCCAGGATGATGGTGGAAGGTGAGATAAGAGCCATCTTAGGGAGGAGAAAATTGGAAAAACAGATTCAAACACTTACCAATCACTATATTATCTGCGGATGTGGACGGATTGGGAGTTTAGTCTGTAAGGAGTTTGCCACATTCACAAAGCCGTTGCCGTTTGTGGTCATTGAGAAAGATCCTGAAGTCATCGAAAAGATCGAGGAAGACAACTATTTATATGTACAAGGAAATTCCACAGAAGAGGATGTCCTTCTGAAGGCTGGGCTGAAGAGAGCAAAAGGTTTGGTGACCGCAGTTTCCTCAGATTCGGACAATGTGTACATCACCCTGACTGCCAGAGAGTTAAACCCGGAACTCTTTATTCTGGCAAGGGCATCCGATGAAGGGGCTGAGAAAAAACTTCTGCGAGCAGGAGCAGACAAAGTTATTTCACCCTACCATATCGGCGGCAGGCGCATGGCACAGGCAATTTTAAGGCCTGCGGTGGTTGACTTCCTCGAACTGGCTGTTCACAACAAAAATATGGAACTCCAATTGGAAGAGATCAAAGTGAAGAGGGCTTCTCAGTTCGTCGGAGTTTCCTTAAAGGATTCAGGAATCAGGCAGAACCTGGGACTCATTATTGTGGCAATAAAGAAACCAACAGGGGATATGGTATTCAACCCTTCACCGGAGTCCACAATTGAACTGGGTGATACAGTCCTTGCCCTTGGTGAAAAGAAGAATCTGGTGGATATGGAAAAGATAATGGATGCATAATGTGCAAGATACAGGGGAAAAGGCGAGAGGCATTTGAGCAGTGACAATATGAATGTATAAATCCTTTCGCTTTTCCCCTTCTGCCTTTAACCCCTTAAACCCTATACATTTCAGTACACTTTCGTCTGGCTCATCCCATTGCCTGTTCAACAAGTTCAATGATATCTTTTCCTGTCATAGTTTCCTGCAAATCCTTTTCTTTAATGGCATCCTCAAACATTGTGAGACAGAAGGGACAGGCGGTTGATATGAGATCCGGATGAGCACTGAGCGCATTGTCAAGCCTCATCTCATTAATACGCTTTCCTAAATGCTCTTCCATCCACATGCGTCCACCACCGGCTCCGCAGCAGAAACTCTTTGCTCTATTCCTCTCCATTTCAACCAGTTTCACACCAGGGATGCTCTTCAATATCTTTCGGGGAGCATTATACAGATTATTATACCTCCCAAGGTAACATGAATCATGGTATGAGATTGTCTTATTGACAGATTGAGTCAATTTGAGTTTGCCCTTCTCAATGAGGTCCAAAATGAATTCAGTATGATGAAGTACTTCGAAATCTCCTCCAAACTGAGGATATTCATTCTTTAATGTATTATAACCGTGGGGACACTGGGTTACGATCTTCTTGACATTATACCCCTTCAGGGTCTCTATATTTTCCATGGCCAGCATCTGAAAGAGGTATTCGTTCCCTATCCTCCTGGCAGAGTCGCCGCAGCACTTCTCCTCCACACCGAGTATGCCGAAATTCACGCCTGCCTTGTTAAAGATATTGACCAGAGAAGTTGAGATCTTCTTGTTACGGTCATCAAAAGACCCAGCACAACCAACCCAGTAGAGTATATCCACATTGCTGTCTTCCGACATGATTTTGACACCCAGGTCCTTTGCCCAATCTGCTCTGGTGGCCCATCCTATACCCCATGGATTGCTATTATTTTCCATGTTTCTAAAGACGGCCTGGACCTCTTGAGGGAAATTACTCTCCATAAGTACCATATACTGCCGCATATCTACTATTTTGTCCACGTGTTCGATATACACCGGACATTGTTCCACACAAGAACCGCAAGTTACACACGACCATATCTTGTCTTCGGATACCACTTCTCCGATAAGAGCAGGACCGCCGGAGCCTTCTCCTTCTGTTTCGGCTTCCGCTCCAGCCTCACCCTCTCCACCGTTCCCACTGGAAAGGAGATGAGGTCCTTTTTCCAACAGATGCACTTTAAGGTCGTGGATAAGATGCCTCGGAGAGAGTGGCTTTTCTGAAATATGGGCTGGACAGTTGATCTCACATCTACCGCATTCTGCACACGTATAGAGATCAAGCAATTGTTTCCAGGTGAATTCCTCTATGTTTGAGACACCAAACGTTTCGGCCTCTTCCATATCCATTATTGGCCTCAGGGCGCCTTTCGGTTCAAGTGATCTGAAGTAGATATTAAAGGGAGCCAAGATGAGATGAAGATGCTTTGAATAAGGGATAAGAACCATGAATCCAAGTACGAGGAGACAATGGATCCACCATGAAGTGACTAAGAGGGCTTCTTGAGTGGTGTTTCCCAGATTGCTGAAAAGACCTGCAAAGGCTACTCCGACAAATGCAAGAGTTGTGGCTTCGTGGGTTTCTGTATTGATCTCAAACCCCTCCATGAGGAAATGAAATATCATCAAGGAGAATATTATACTCAGTATAATCCCTGCTTCTCCGGTTATTTCCAACCTTTCGGGTCTCACAATATATCTTCTGATTAACGCCCATACAATTCCGACCAGAACAATCAATGCAAAAATATCGAGAACCAATGGAAAATACTTGGCAAAGCCGTCCCCTAACAGATGATAAGACAGACCAGGGATAAAGCCTCTGCCGAACATGAACAGATAACTGAATGCGAAACAGAGGAATCCGTAAAATATCATGGCATGGCCTATGCCGGCCAAGTCATTGGCTCTCACATCCTTAAGGACGCATATCTGTAAAAACATCCTCTTTAGAACCATCTTTACCCTCGTGCCCACATCTTGAGATCTGTCATCTTCTTTACCGAGTCGCAGAATACTATAGAGATGCCTGACCCTGTTTACAAACAATACTACGGCGACTATGATGGCGATGGGTAATAAAATATAGTTAGGAATACCGAGGATTGTATAAGTAGCTACATTCATGATTCCTCCTATTGGTGATTGTTTTTTATCTAGTGTCCATCTATATCTTATTTAATACCTAACCTGTTGATTCATAAAGAATTACACCCTAAATTGTAAAAACAAATTCACACTGATTTATAAAAAAAGCAGCGCAAATAAAAAACAGCAGATGATAGATAAGAGTACTAAAAGATTTTGATGAATGGAATTGAGTAGCATCATGAAGGCAAGGACTGCCATTTGATGATACTTATAAGAGAAGCCCACGTATTGTCCCGCGGGCTTCTCTTGCTATAGAATGACCCTGACCCTGTTCTTGCCCAAGTGTATTATGCTCTACTCTTCGGCCTTTAACTTCTTGATCTCTTCAGTAAGAACAGGAACAACCTTCATCAGGTCATCGACGATACCATAATCGGCCTTTTGGAATATTGGTGCTTCAGGATCTTTGTTTATGGCAACGATATATTTGGATGTACTCATACCTGCAAGATGCTGTATTGCACCGGAAATTCCACATGCTACATAGAGGTTTGGAGAAACGACCTTTCCTGTCTGCCCTACTTGATCTTCCACAGGTCTCCATCCGGCATCAACTGCGGCTCTTGAAGCCCCAACCGTAGCTTCCAGAACATCCGCTAAGTCTTCTAACAACTGGAAATTCTCTGGTCCTTTCATCCCTCTTCCACCGGAAACAATAATTTCTGCTTCAGTGAGATCAGGCCTTTCACTGGCCGTCTTTGTAATCTCCTTGAGTTTCGTTCGGATATCGCCAGCACTGACATTTACATCCACCTTTACAACATCGGGTTTCTTTGACTCATCCGGTTCACTCATGGGTAAGGCATTGGGTCTTATCGAAGCCATATTCGGCTTACTATCGGAAAATGATAGATTTGCATATGCTTTGCCTGCATACATCGGTCTTGTTGCTGTGAGTTTTCCATCGTCATCAAGACTTATACCTGTACAGTCTGCCGCCAGACCCACATTGAGACTTGCAGCAACTCGTGGAGACAGGTCTTTCCCTAAAATCGTAGCACCATAGAGGACGATGGCAGGCTCATTGGCTTTTATCAAGTCCACCAATACTTTATTATATGCATCGCTTGTGTAATCTTTCAATACTTCATTATCCGCCACATATACTTTATCAGCGCCATAATGACCGAGTTGTTCTGCGAGGGATTCAACATTATGACCCAGGAGTAGGGCCGAAAGATCTCCCCCTGTTTTCTCAGCCATCTTCTTACCTTCACTCAACATTTCAAAGACAACCTTCTTTATCTTTCCCTCTTTAACTTCTGCAAACACCCATACACTATTAGCCATTCTTCCCCCTCCTTCCTAGATTATCTTTGCTTCTTCTCTGAGAAGTTTAACCAGTTTGGGCACGGTTTCTTGGGGCCCTTCCCCTTCTATGACCTTACCTGCAGCACGTTGTGGAGGAGGAGTCATCGTTGTAATCATTGTCTTTGAACCGGCACATCCAACACTATCAGAACTCAATCCTAATGCTGCAGCATCCTTTGTCTCAAGAGGCTTTTTCTTTGCTTTCATGATACCTGGGAGTGAGGCATACCTCGGTTCATTAAGACCTTTTTGTGTTGTCAAAACAGCGGGTAAGGAGACATCCAGAATAGCCATCCCCCCCTCTACTTGACTATGCACCGTTGCGGATTTCTTGTCATCTGCAATCTCTAATTTCTGAATGAGTGACACATGAGGAAGTCCCAACATCTCTGCCAGCATCTGACCTACTTGGGAGGAGTCATCATCCACAGCTTGTTTACCGCAGAATATGAGATCGTATTCCATCCCTTTTAAAACCGAAGCCAATGCAGTAGCTGCTGCAAACGAGTCTCCTCCTTCCAGAGAAGGATCATCCAAATGCACGGCCTTATCAGCTCCCATGGCAAGGCCAGTTCTTATTGTCTCAACAGACCTACTCGGCCCCATACAAAGAATGGTAACGGTACCACTCATTTTCTCTTTCACTTTCAGAGCCTCTTCCACACCGAATTCGTCATAAGGGTTCATAACATACTTTAAATCATCTGTGATAATTTCCGAACCGTCAGGTTTAATCTTTATTACAGACTCGGTATCTGGAACTTGTTTTACACATACAACTACATTCACCTTAAACCCTCCTTTTGTCGTAATTTATTTAGTGTCCATCCAGAGATCAAATATTTTCCACAAGGTCAAGAAAGACGAAGATTTTGGCTATATAATATATAGGGTTTGTAAGCACACATTGCGGTATGCCCTACATTTAAATCTGACGCAGAGTTTGAGTTTGCGGAAAACAAATCATCTCTGGATGGACACTATTTAAGAAAATTGACTGAATATTTTCCTTTGAGTTAGATCCCCACCCCCTCTCCTTCTCCGCTTTCTTTTCCTGTCCGGGAAACTGAAATGGAAAACTGGAAATGGGTTTTATTATCCTGACTATTCATTTTTACTTATTCACGATTCCCAATTGCAGAGAATTCTCAACCGGTATCTTCGATCATCCCTTTGATAAAGATATCGCTTATTAACTCTGCTGATGTGGGCAAACTGATCCTCTTCTTTGGTGATAAAACCCAAAATCTGGCCACTTCGTCCAATGCACCCCAGAATGCTCTACTTACAATAATAGGATCAATACCTTTTTTGATAATCCCTCTTTCTTGCCCTTCTCTGATTATAGAAGAGATAATCCTCAAGTATTCAATGAACTTCTTGTTTACATATTCCTTCATGAATTTACTGCTTTGCCTTAACTCGACCTCCATGATGGCAGCCAGGTCAGGATTTTCCTTTTTGGAGTTTAACTGAACAACTGCAAACCTTTTCAATTTTTCTAGAGGATCTTCTTCTCTACCGATCTCTTGCTTCATATTCTGGATAATCTTTTCCATCTCTTCTTCAAAAAGGGAGATGAGTATATCATCTTTGTTTTTAAAGTAGAGGTAGATTGTACCGTCTGCAACTCCGGCCTCTTTGGCGATCTCAGAGACTTTGGAGTTGTAAAAACCATTCTGGGCAAATACTTTAATCGCCGCATCAAGAATTCTTTTATGTTTGTCCTCTGCTTTTGTATGTAAGTCAGCCATCTGGTGTCTCGGTCTTTTTCATCTCATTCGATCGAGTTCAAGAGAACCTGACCGTTTGCCCGAGACACTTTCATGAAAAAACGTGAAGCAGTGAGAGCGGGTGAGATATTCAACCTCTCTGTAAAGAAAAGCCATCCAGCAAAACTGGCAAATCCTTTTGCCTCGGGCGCAAATTTCGACTGAATGATTATTCATTCAGTCGAAATTTAACACAGCACCATTTTGCTGTCAAGAGTTTTGTTGCCATTTCTTAGCCAGCCTTTTCAACCTTGACTGCACATACCTTGTATTCTGGTATCTTAGCTATCGGATCTACGGCATTTACTGTCAAGATATTTGCAGGCGACTCACTGAAGTGAAAAGGAAGAAATACGACACCCCTATCCGTTCGTTGACTTATTTGTGTCTTCACTTTGATATCTCCCCTGCGGGAAGTGATATGGACAATATCACCTGATCCTATACCTAAATCTTTTGCATCGGTGGGATTTATCTCTGCGAGAAGTTCTGGGTAGAGCTTATTGAGAGCTTTTCCTTTACGGGTCATTGTGCCGGTGTGGTAATGTTCCAAAACCCTGCCTGTTGTGAGTAAGAAAGGATACTCATCATCCGGCAACTCGGTTGGTTTCTGATATTCAATAGCTGAAAATAGTCCTTTTCCCCGGACAAACTCTTCTATATGAAGGATCGGTATTCCTGGATGATCTGCATCTGTACACGGCCATGGAATTCCCTGCTTCTCAATTCTTTTATATGTTATTCCAGAATAGCTTGGAGTCACAGCACATATCTCTTCCATAACATTTTCTGCTCCACTATAGTCCATATCATAACCCATCCTCTTGGACAACTCAGCTATGATCCAACAGTCTTCTCTGGCCTCTCGTTGTGGTTCTATTGCCTTCCTTACACGCTGCACCTTTCTTTCAGAATTCGTGAAAGTACCGCTTTTTTCAGCAAAAGATACCCCCGGCAAAACTACATGAGCTGATTGAGCGGTTTCTGTGAGAAATATATCCTGAACAACAAGAAATTCCAGTGAATCGATACACTTTTTGATGTGGTGCCCGTCAGGGTCACTGAGCATGGGATTTTCACCCATAATATACATTGCCTTAACTTTGCCTTCTTCCGCTGCATTTAACATCTCCAGAGCGGTAATTCCTGGGGTTTCTTTCAGATTTTCCACTCCCCATGCAATCTCAAATTTTTTTCTGGCCTCTTCGTCTGAAACGTGTTGATATCCTGTAAATACATTGGGAAGTGCGCCAAGATCACATGCTCCTTGTTCGTTGTTCTGTCCTCGTAGAGGATTGACACCTCCACCTTCAACGCCAACATTACCACATAACATCGCCAGGTTGGCCAAAGATATTACATTATTTGTTCCTGTTATATGCTGAGTGATCCCCATGGCATAGAGTATTGAACCCGGTCTAGCCTTCCCATACATGATGGCTGCATCCCTTAAATCCGAGGCTGGTATACCTGTTATTTCTGAAACATACTCTGGGGTATATTTTTCAACACATGCCTTCAATTCTTCAAACCCTTCAGTCCTCTCTTGTATATATTCCGTCGCTTCCAGGTTCTCCTTGATGATAATGTGCATAAGGCCGTTTATCCATGCAACATCTGTTCCTGGTTTTTGTCTCAACCAGATATGTGCATAGTCAACCAAGTCAATCTTTCTGGGGTCAATGACTATCAGATTAGCCCCCTTCTTTAAAACAGCTTCTTTGATATAATTTGCAAATATAGGATGGTTTTCGGAAGTATTGCTTCCGGTGACAAGAATAACTTCCGATTTGAGGACATCAGCTATGGGATTTGTCATTGCTCCACTGCCAAATGCCGTGGTAAGACCTGTCTCAGTCGAGGAGTGTGAAAGCCGGGTACAGTGGTCAATATTATTGGTTCCCACAACCGCCCGTATAAACTTCTGCATCAGATAGTTTTCTTCGTTGGTGCAACGTGCAGAAGCGATGCCCGCAATAGAATCCGCTCCATAGGACTCTTTAATCTCGCTCAATCTCTTGGAAACAACATTCAATGCCTCATCCCAACCCACCTCATGAAATTTTCCATCCTTCTTGATAAGAGGTTTTTTAAGCCGTTCCTCACTCTGAATAAATTCATATCCAAAACGTCCCTTTGCACAGAGACTCCCCTTATTCGTACCTGTTTCGTCTTTTGATGTTATGCCTATGATCCTGTTGTCGATTACATTCATCTCAAGTTGACAACCACATCCGCAATACGTACATGTGGTCTTGGTTCGATCCACCATCCACGGGCGTCCTTTATATTGACTTACATTTTCCGTTAGTGCTCCAGTGGGGCAGACCTTGATACATTCACCACAAGACTCACATTTATCCTTGTTTACAGCGACTATATTGGAACAAAAACCGGAACCCACAATGTCGATGGCTCCCAGTCCTTTGATTTCTCTACAAGCTGTGACACAACGCAGACACATGATACACCTGTCAGGCCAATAGCGAATAAGGGGAGTGGCATATACAGATTCTTGCTTCTGCTTTTCAACTTGGTATCCTTTCCCTTCGATCTCGTACTCATGGACAAGATCCTGAAGAGTACATTCTCCCCCCTTATCACATACTGGACAATCAAGGGGATGATTCACCAAAAGTAATGTAAGGGTCTCCTTCCTCATGGCCTGGAGTCGTTCAGAGTTTGTTTTTACTGTTATCCCTTCCGCCACTGGTGTATTACATGCCGTCATTGGATGAGGCAGCCCCTCAATCTCCACCACACACATCCTGCAGGAACCTATGGGATTCATTCTTTTGTGATAACAAAGGGTTGGAATCTCTATTCCAAAAGACCTTGCAGCCTCCAGGATTGTAGTCCCTTCTTCTACTGTAATTTCCTTGCCATCAATACTTAAATCGACCATTCTTACGCCTCTTTCTTGTTAAGTTTCGAACTTTTGCTGGGGCCTCAGACCGCTACCATTCCGATTCTATAACACCTCAGGCAGCGATCAGCTTCACTCATGGCCTCTATAGAGTTATAACCTTTCTCTACCTCCTCAAATGTCTTTTTTCTTTCTTCAGGTTCAAGCATCTGCAGATGCAGTCGCTTTCTACCTCCCAGAAACCCTATGTCTTCTTCAGGATCAAATACCTTGACTTCTCTGAAGATCATATCAAAATGATCCTCAAAAGATACTTCCAATTCTTTGCCATTTATAAATCGATCAATATTAATCGCTGCTTTTCGTCCCCCTGCACATGCGCGGATAAGAGTTGATGGTCCTGTTACGCAGTCCCCTGCTGAAAATATCTTTTGGTTGTTTGTTTGCATTGTAAATTCATCCACTACAAGGGTTCTCTTCCTTGTCGTCTCTACCACATCTTCACCTTCAAACAGTGAAAGATCAATGGCCTGTCCAATGGCGGGGATTAATATGTCACAATCTACAACAAATTCAGATCCTTCGACAGGGACAGGGCGTCTGCGGCCACTTGCATCTGGCTCTCCCAATTCCATGCGGATACATTCCACACCTACCACTTTCCCTTTTTTTGTAATAATTTTAATCGGATTTGCCAGGTAATGGAACTGTACATCTTCTTCTTCGGCATCTTGGATTTCCACATGATCCGCAGGCATCTCTTTCTTTGTTCTTCGATACACAAGATTAACATCTTCTTTACCGATTCGGTAAGATGAGCGCACACAATCAATGGCGACATTTCCGCCACCCACTACGAGCACCTTCTTTCCCTCGGGATAAGGATCTTTTCCCATGTTAATGTCCTGGAGATATTGAACACCGGGAATAAATCCTTTGTATCCCTTATCCTCTCCCTCAAGGCCCATATTAGTACTTGTTTGAGCCCCAATAGCGATGAATATCGCATCATTCTCCTTTTCAATTTCGGATAATTTAATGTCCTTTCCCACCATCGTATTATAGTGTATCGTAACACCCATCTTTTGAATTTGTTCCACCTCAAAACCAAGGATATCTCTCGGCAGCCTGTAATCCGGGATACCCATCGCCGCCATTCCACCTGGCTCTCCCAGCCTCTCATAGATGGTGACTTCGTGCCCTAAAAGTGCCAAATGGTAAGCACAAGTCAGTCCTCCAGGCCCTGCACCAATTATTGCAACTTTTCCGGTCTTTTCCGATGGATCCTGATCGAATATCAGCTCCTTGTTTTTCTGTAAGTTATTATCAGCCACAAACCGCTTGAGATGCTTTATTGAAATGGGTTCGTCCAGAATCGCTCGACGACAATGTTCTTCACAGGGTCTGACACAGACTCTACCGAGTATTCCTGGAATGGGAAGTCTTTCTGTAATTGTATTTATAGATTCGTTGAATTTCCCCTCATGGATACATTCCACATAGCCTGGAATATCTAAATGAATGGGGCATGCATCCATGCAAGGAGCCGTTACTTTGTGTCTGTAACTTCCTTGAGGAATTGGTTTTTTACCTTCAATAGCTTTTTTGAAATCTTCAGCAAAGTATTCGAGTGCATCCAAAATGGGAACAGGCCCGGATTGTCCGACATTACATTTTGAGCCTTCTTTCACAACAGGGGCGATTCGAGCAATAGTATCCATGTCCTCTTGCTCTCCTTTCCCTTGACAGATTCTGGCTAAGATTTCAGCCAAAACCTTGGTGCCGATCCGACAAGTAAAACATTTGCCACAAGATTCATCCTGTACCGCCTGTATATACGCTCTGCATAAATCGACTATGTGAACATCTTTGGACCTCAATACAATGCCGTACCATCCTATCAACGCCTTGATATTTTCATCTTGTGTGAATTGCTCAGGTAAGGACAGCTTTTCGACTTTTTTAAAATCATCAGGCTCCTTTTCCCTATTATCTGTGATTTCTCTCCCCCAAGAACTGAACAGAATGTCATCCATATTAATAACTCCATATACAAAATTGACTCTAAATGTTAATAATCAAAACTGAAATCAGGTAAAACTCTCTGAAGACCGACCTGAAAAACACCTCACAATGCTTTGAAATTGAAAATGCGATTCATGCTCTGACCGATTCCTTTCAGAATCTCTTTTCATAGCTCGATTCGATGGTCTTCACAAGGCTTGTCAAGGTCCTGTTCACTGGAACCGGTATTCTCAGCCGCTCACCTTCATTGACAATTGCTCCGTTAATATAATCTATTTCTGTTTTCTTTGCTTTTAAAACGTCTTGAAGCATCGATGAGACATTGGTTGCTGTAGCCTTACAAACATCTTCAACTCTCTTTATGGGATCATCATAGGCGAGTTCAATGCCTCTTGCCTTTACGATCAGTAATCCTTCTTCTACAGATGCTCTCAAGACTTCTCTTGACCATTCATATTCCACCAACTCTCCGTTTCGCAATCTCAAAACTGCTGTTAATGCATTTATCCCCACATTAATAATGAGTTTGCTCCATATAAGTCCCTCGACATTTTGGGTGATCTTGGTTTCAATACCTGCAGAACTCAAGACCTTTGATATCCCATCGACTCTCTTTGAGATCGTTCCATCCAGTTCTCCAATGGTCGTATCACCTTTGCCGGCATGTCTTATATGGCCCATTCCAAGAACAGTGGCCCCCTGAGATGTTGTACCCCCGATAACTTTCTTTTGTCCAACCACTTTTGCGATCATTTCAACATTGCCAAAACCATTTTGCACAGTGAGTACGGATGTGTCTTCTCCTATCAGTGGGAGTATATCAGAGGCCGTTCTTTTCGTATCATATGCCTTAACACAGACAATGATAAGATCCGCTTCGCCTATATCCTCCGGTTGGGTGGTCTGATTTACAAAAACTTTATGGCCACCGCTTATGCCCTCGACGATAAGACCATCTTTGTTGATCTTATCGACTCTCTCTTGATGTTTATCGAGGAGCCATACATCTTCGCCTGCTTCTGACAAAAAGCAGGCAAACAGGCTGCCCATCGCCCCTGGACCAACTATAATAATCTTCATAATTTACCCCTCAAGTCTTTTTTTGACCTTCTCCATTTCCAGCATAATGCCTGGACTGAGTTCAAAAGGGGGAATTCCTTTGAGATCAGCTTCGATTATGAGCGGATCTGAGGGAATTGAGCCCAGAATGTTGAAACCCACCATTTCACCGGTTATAAACTCTTCGTCTTTTTCGTTTCTTACTTTATTCACTATTACTCCAAGACTCTCTATGCCGATATCCCTTGCCAGATTCTTTATTCTGAAAGCGGTTTCTATGCTTCTCTTTCCCGGCTCTACGACGATTATAAGTATATCCACAGCCTTGGCAGTAGCCCTCCCCAAATGCTCCACTCCGGCTTCCATATCCAAAATAATAACTTCTTTCCTGGCTAAAATAAGATGAGAAACCAATGTTCTTAGAAGGACACTCTCAGGGCACACACAACCACTTCCTCCCTTCTTGACGGTTCCCATGATCATGAGTCGTATGCCGTTATGTTCTACCCAATATTTTTCCGGGATATCATCCACCTTTGGATTGAGCACAAAAAAACTCCCACTGGTCCCCGGTTTCGCACCTGTTCTCTCTTCTATCAGGTCACTCATCTCAGCTATTGGTGTTATCTTTTCAGGGTCAGGAAATCCAAGGGCCATTGCCAGGTTTGCATTGGGATCGGCATCTATGGCAAGTACGGAATAGCCATCATCATGGAACTTTTTAGAGAGGCATGCCGTAAAAGTGGTCTTTCCAACGCCCCCCTTGCCTGTTACTGCAATTTTCATCACTCTTGCTCTCACTTATATTGCAATACATTGAAATTTTGATATAAATTTACCCTTAACAATACTGAAAGGGAAATACGTTCAACAGCGTGTCTATTGTTCTCAATAATGGCGGCTACAGTTTGAAAATGAAGGGTTCAGT
>JAXHSZ010000022.1:0-10021 GCA_034190725.1 Thermodesulfobacteriota bacterium | reverse complement strand
TTAGGACAGAAATGATTAGTAAGGTCTATCATGCCAATCTCCTTTCTATTCAGAGTTTACTAATTGTACACTGAAGAAAGGCTGATGGCAAGAAAAAAACAATGATTAGGTGACATCGCCAGAAATTTGAAAAATAGTGGTTTTCATTCAGATACTCTATCATGAAAGACATGTGGGAAGTGCTCAGTACATCAAAAAAAGTGGTAGAGATGAGTCGACACGTATCCATCGACAAAGAGGCACTGGTCCGCTTCGCCACAAAACTCCATGAAGAGGGCATACAGATCCCACGATGGAGCAATCGTTACCATCTCACCAGTGGAACAGAGGAGATGGTCTCTTATATCCTAGTACTGGATTCAATAAACTTCTGCTTCTGGCCGGAACAGGGAAAAGAAAAATGGGAGATCGAATATGGATCGGAGAAGTTGTCCGGATATTATGCACTGGCAGCAGTGTTAAAAAAAGCGGTGGTATCGGGTATACCTATTACAAAGGCTTACTGGCTTGCTGAAATGACTCTTGATGAATTGAAAAAAATTCTTGGTGGAAGAGGCGAATTACAATTGTTAGAGGATCGCCTTATGGCCCTCAAAGAACTGGGGCAGGTTCTTCTGGATGAATATGATGGGAAAGCTCTTCATCTGGTAGAAGCATCACAAGGATCTGCTGTGAACCTATCCTTGCTTTTGGCTGAAAAACTTTCGTCCTTCAGAGACGTGGCGGAATACTCGTGTTTCAAGGTCTCTTTCCTCAAACGGGCACAGATATTCGCGTCTGACCTCTTTGGAGCGTTTGGCGGCAAAGGATCAGGCAATTTAAATGAGATAGACAGGCTCTCATGTTTTGCTGACTATAAACTGCCCCAGGTCCTCCGTCATCTCGGAATAATGCAATACTCACAGACCCTGGCACAAAAGATAGACCAAAGGATTCTCATTGAAGCCCAAAGTGCTGAAGAGGTGGAGATACGAGCCAACACAGTCTGGTCTGTGGAGCTTCTCCGCCGGGAGCTTCAGGCGATGGGAGAGGATGTGAGGGCCTTTGAGATCGACTGGATACTCTGGAATATGGGACAAAGTACAGTATGTTGCGAAAAACCATACCACAGGACTCTGACTGTGTATTATTGATCAACCTAAACCACTGCCTCAGAGAGATGAACCATAAAAAGGCTTTACATTTAAAGTAATTGCGATGAAGTGCCTGAAGTAATAAATGACTAAAGTGAACTAAAGTTATTGATAATAGAAGAAGTTACAGTAATCGTACCGTTCACGGTTTCAGGGTCAAGAAACAACTCAGTGACAACTAAAAGTTTTCTGTATGGAATGATATTGAGGTCTAAAAAGCTATGATGGCATAGCGAAGGGTGGATTTCTTGTATTACTCTCTCCTGAAACCAAGATCGGAGTTTTCGTGATGGTACATTTTGAGACAATAAAAAAGCATTGCTGATCAGACCTGTGAACGGTTACCACTAATCTTAAACATTGAGCAATAGAGTTGATGTTTTCTTTTGAATGTATTGGAAAAGAAGAAGAGGCCCGAGTCGGCAAGATAATCACTTCTCATGGTACCATCTTTACCCCTGCTTTCATCTGTGTCGGGACCCAGGCAACCGTTAAAGCAATGTCTGTAGAAGACCTTCATCATATCGGAAGCCAAGTGATCATTGCCAACACATACCATCTTCATCTTCAACCCGGCGAAGACCTCATAGAGCAAGCAGGGGGTCTGCATGCCTTTATGGGTTGGCATGGGCCTTTGATGACCGATTCCGGCGGCTTTCAGATTTTCAGCCTGGGCGCGGCCAGGGAGCATGCTACGGGAAAAATGACCCCTATCTTCTCGGAAGAGAGGGACCGAGGTGGTCACTTTACCGGAAAGAAGAGAAAGAGACTCGTGCACATGGATGATGAAGCTGCGTATTTTATCTCTTATCTGGATGGTTCAACTCATAAATTTACACCTGAGGGCGTCATCCGGATGCAGAGAAAACTCGGTGCCGATATTATTCTTCCCTTGGACGAATGCACCTCACCTCTTCATGATTATGATTATACCAAAAAAGCCATGGAACGGACCCATTCATGGGCTATACGGGCACAAACTGAATTCCACAGTGTATTCCGCAACAACCAGTCCATTTTTGGGATAGTACAGGGCGGAGCATACAGAGATCTGAGAAAGAAGAGCGCTTCTTTCAACACGTCACAGTCATTTGACGGTTACGCCATCGGGGGTTCCCTTGGCCGGTCAAAGAACGACATGTACAATATTCTGGAGTGGACCGTGCCTCTTCTCCCACAAAACAAACCGCGACATCTTTTGGGGATCGGCGGGATAAAAGATATATTTGAAGCTGTGAAACGAGGTGTCGATCTTATGGACTGCATTTTACCGACACAATTGGCCCGCACAGGAACCCTTTTGGTCAACAATGTTCCTCGGTCCAGAATTCATATCCTGAATTCACGTTATAAAGATGACCTCAACCCCATAGAGCAGGAGTGCCGTTGCACTGCCTGTTCCAATCATACAAGGGCTTATATCAGACATCTCTTTGCCTCAAAAGAACCTCTCGGTGTGCATTTGGCAACCATTCATAACCTTTCTTTCATTGAATCACTGATGGGTCGGATACGGAAAGCAATAAAAGAGGGCTGTTTCGAGAATTTGAGGAACGATTTCATAGCTTCTCAATAAATTCTAGAAGTAGACTTATAATGCAATTCACAAGAGAATTTATCCTCTCATATGTCTATTTTAAGGAATTTCATTGAGAAAGAATAATGGGAAGCAGATCAAAGAGGTAATACACTATGAATGAAACCGCAAAACTGGTAATGGGGGTGCCCACCCAAGCATATACAATATGGTAAAAACTTTTCAAGTTGATGGTGCGGACGCCTTTGACAAGTCCTATTCCCAGCACTCCGCCGACCACGGCCTGGCTAGTAGAGACCGGCACGCCGATTTCCGCGAAGATATGCACTGTAACGGCCTGAGCAAGAATCACTACAAATGCAGTGTATCCGTCCAGCCTGACGATTTCCTTTCCCACAGTCATCATCACATGCCTGCTATATGTGAAAACCCCCAAACCTATACTGAGACCTCCTATGAGGCATGCATGAAATGGTGTAAGCATCCCAGGACCGGTAAAAGCTCCTGTCACGTTAGCCACATTGTTCGCTCCGAGGGCGTATGCGCCGTATGCCCCACCTGTAATGAGACACCATCTGAGATACTTGTCATGCTGGATGAGGTTCAGGTTCAATCCATTCATAAACTTGCCGACGATGAAATAGAGGATAATCGTGAAGATCATCCCTCCCACGGGCGTTCCCACCCAACACATCACAATCTTTACAAGAGGCTCCCAGTGGACATTGCCCTCCCTGAGCCCAATGTATATAAGTGAACCGACAACGGCCTGGGAAGTTGAAACCGGAAGTTTGAGGTAGGTCATCAGAGTCACGGTGAAGGCCGAGCTCAGACCGACTATGAAAGCTCCGAAGAGAGAGACTCCGCTCATCTCACGGTATGTGGACATTCCGGCCTGACCCTCAAGAAGGGCGCCTAAAAGAACGAAAGCCGAACATATTGCGGCAGCGGTCCCGAATCGGACCATTCGAGAGGCCACGGCAGTGCCGAACACATTGGCTGCGTCGTTGGCTCCTAAAGACCACCCAAGAAAAACGGCCGAGGTGAGTTGCCACATGATATCTAGTGTCCGTTCAGAAATGAGATATTTTTTGCAAAACCAAAGAAGACAAAGATTTTAACCACAGGGATACATTTGATATGTAGGGGCATGTTGCTACGTGCTCTTACATCTGAGTCTGACGCAAAGAGTGCGGAAAATAGCCATTTCTGAATAGACATTCTCTACCCTAAGTTGAGTGATTCTTTCCTACTACGAGGCTGTATCTTACTGAACCTGAAGTAAAAAATGTTTCAAATCGAACTCACTGAAGGGTTAGTTTCACTTCCGTTCGCTTCGTATCGTTTTTTGCTCCATATTCAGCAACCTACAACTTCTCATGACGGAAAGAATCGCTCAACTTAGGTCTAAATCTGTCTTTTAATGGCCACGATTCCTATACGGTCGGCAGTATTTTCCGCCTGATCGGAGATCTGACCGATGAGCATGACGAGTTCTCTCATGAGCATTTTCGTACCCGTATCCATATCCGATTTGAAGATTCGTTCAATAAGAGACCGTTCTATTCGGTCGGACTCGCTCTCCTTTGCATCCACACCTCTTGTCTGATAGAGGGTTTCATTGGGGTTGTCAAAGAGGCTGTTCATTGACTCTCGCACTCGACGATAGGCTTCTACATTGACATCAACAAGCTTTTCCAAATCCTCAAGCATGTCTTCATGGATATCAAGGCATAAAACCTTCGTCAAGAAGAGAGCATCTTCTGCTGCACTGGGGATTCGATCATAGAACTCTAAAAGGAGGAGAAGGTCTCCACGAGAGTCAGGGAGGAGTGCCTTCCCATAGAGGGTCATCTGAATCTTTCTCCTTAAATCATCAGCAGCAGACTCGAATTTATGAGTCTCCTCCACTTCCCATGCAAATTCCTGTGTGCATCCGTTCACCAAATATTTCATCATTGCTTGACGAAACTGTCGAATACACGAGTCCACCGTGTCCAGATACTTGTCGATCATCTCTTTTATATCTGTCTGCTTCTTCCAAAAAAAGGGCATTATTGGCCTTCTCTGTCACTTATATTTTTATATTGAGGGCTTACTCTGAAATAAGTCAGCATTCTGGCACCCAAATTTTGGTCAGATTTGACTGTTCTGATAGAGCAAAACCATATGAATAGGAGTGACTATTTAGGATTTTGCAATTGAAGAACGGACAAAGACGACCTGGAACTGAGACACTGAAATGGTAAGCTATTTCTTTGCAGGTTCTTACTTTATCATCAAACAGATGTCTGTGAAAAATTCATGAGAAAAGTATAGGGCACGTATACTTGTGTGTCAAGGGAAAAGCAGCCACAGATCAATACGTTGGCCATATGCGGAAAGAAACAATGCCCAAATGCAAATCACTCTGCAAGAGGAGAAGACATCTTTTCCGCCATTGATTTGTCTTGCTAAAGATGGTATTAAGCAATAACATAGTTGAGTGTAAACACCATATGTTGTGCCTTAAAAGTTCTGTATATGATTTTGGAAATTTAAAGTGTTTTCGAATTAAAAAGTAAACCCAAATCCCTGAATATGAAAATTCAGAATGAGAGAACAGGTCAGCAAATAAACCTGACGCTTTGCTTCAGGGTCATGCATGAAAGAAGCTTTTCGTGAACTTTTAGGGGTGAATAATATGGATATGGAATTGTTTCAAGAGTGCATCAGGGAAACCTATTTTGAAAAGGACAATCAAAGAGGTATTTCCAGTACATTTCTCTGGTTTATGGAAGAGGTAGGAGAATTAGCCAGGGCTATTGGAAAAGGTAATCATCAGGACAGAGAAGATGAATTTGCGGATGTCTTTGCATGGCTGGTCAGCCTTGCAAATCTATGTCAAATCAATCTTGACAAGGTTTCTCAGAAGTATTTACAAGGATGCCCCAAATGCAACGCTAAGAGGTGCATTTGTAAGAGATAAGGGCCTTTTTTTGAGAAAATCATATGGGTACTTAATTCTTGGCATTAAACCCACCCTCTTTGTATTGAATATTGTAAAGGATATAAGAGAGAATCTTATTTCTGATCATGAAAAAGTACAAACATATTCACAAGGATCATAACGTTAAGAAACCGTGGAGTGAAAATTTCGGTGTGGAAATTGTTGGGCATTCAACCGTTCAGTCCTTGATGGAATCCCTTTAAGATCTAAAAGTACATTCTCTTGTGGACATATGAGATACACATCTGTTGGGAGGAAGAGATAACCCCACTTCGCTCAAGAACTCTCAATAGAGTTCTCTGTGAAATGGGAAAAGATTATTTCAATGGATTGATCTTCCAGAAATTGCAACCTGTGTGGTGAAGCAGGGTTGCAGTAGAGTCGGCTGCTTGCTTTGTTTGCTTGTTATAAGCAAGAGCCCGGCCAGCATCCGACGAGACAGACAAATTTCCTATGGAAGCTGAAAGAGATCACTAATGTGAGGCAGAACTCGTTCTCTTCTGCATCTCTCCGCAATTATTATCGACTTCAGAGAGGATACTGCTTGGTCATAATCGTCGTTTATCAACACATAATCATAGTCCCCGATATGCTTCAATTCATTTCTTCCATTTTCCAACCTCTTGTTGATATCTTCGTCACTCTCTGTTTTTCTTGAACGCAACCTCTTCTCTAATTCACTCCATGAAGGAGGAATAACAAATATACCTATTCCATTTGTGAAATAACTACGGAGCTGTCTTGCTCCTTGCCCGTCTATATCGAGAATCACATCGGTCCCTCTATGCCTATGCTTTTCCAACACATCTATAGAAGTTCCGTAGTTGTAACCGTGAACTTCAGCCCATTCACCGAATCTTTTGTTATCCACCATCTCCCGGAACTTCTCCTCTGAAACAAAAAAGTAATCCTCTCCATCTTTTTCTCCCGGTCTTGAAGGCCGTGTAGTGTATGACACTGAGTAATACAGATCAGAGAAAGACTTTATAGCTTCTTTGCACAAGGATGTTTTTCCGGCCCCAGAAGGGGCCGATATGATGAATAACAATCCCTTTTTACTCATTTTGGTTTGATTTCAAATGAAAAGACTAAATTCAGAAAAGCCCTCAAAGGGTTTTCATCGAAGACGTACGATAAGCGTCTGCAACCGCAGAACTTCATCCATTACGCTTTCTCGTAATCCATGTCTTATCATAATAAATGATACATGAAATTACAATCGGTTCAGTCTTAAAAAAGACTGCTACCCTTCATGAGAGTCAAACCGCTGAGCCACTGTCTCCGCTTGAACAGCAGAGAGTATCACATGGTTACTATCGGTGATAATAATAGACCTGGTCTTTCTTCCCTGAGAAGCATCGATGAGCTTTCTGTCTTTTTTAGCCTCATCCTTTAACCTCTTCATGGGAGCAGAATTAGGAGAAACGATTGTTACCACCCTTGAAGAAACAACAACATTTCCAAAACCAATGTTCAATAGCTTAGAACTCATTCATACCCTCCAATCTTATGTAATTTAGAATAGTTAATGAAACCTATTCTATGTTGTGAGCTTGTTCTCTTATCTTTTCCAATTCGGTCTTTACTTCTACTACCTTTTGCGAAATTTCAGCATCATTTGCTTTGGCTGCAATAGTGTTAATCTCACGGTTTATCTCTTGAAGTAGAAAATCCAATTTTCTTCCTACCGGCTCATTGATCTTCATCATTACTTCGAATTGTTTCATGTGGCTTCCAATACGTACCAATTCCTCTGTAATGTCACTTCGTTCCGCGAGGAAGGCGACCTCCTGATTGAGTCTCTGGACATCGAACTCAACAACACTGCTCAGTTCTTTTACCCTTTTCTCCAATTTCTCTTTATACTCGATCAACACCTGAGGTGATCTGTCTCTTATATCGTGAATGAGCCTCTCAATAATATTCACTTTAGCATAGATATCTCCGTAGAGAACCTCTCCTTCAGCACATCTCATTCTTTCAAGGGAATCCAGAGCAGTATTCAATGCTTCCAAAAACGCCTGTTCTTCTCCTTCCAGGCCGGATTCTATCTCTTTGACCGTAATGATGTCTTTCACCCTTGTGAGCATCTCCACATCTATTTCACCACTGAGATCAAGTTCATCCCTTAATTCTTTGAGAACGGAAAAATATTGTAACGCCAGAGGAATATTCAATTGAAATTCAGGCACCTTCTCCCTGTTGGAATCTAGTTGAACAAAGACGTCAAAACGTCCCCTGGAAAACCTTTTGGAGATTATGTTTCTTGCTTGCCCCTCCCAGCCTGGTAAAATCTTGGGAATTCTACAAGAAATATCGAGGTATCGGTGATTTACTGACTTTATTTCAATGGTGATACGACCATCCTTGAAGACGGATTCTGCTGATCCATATCCGGTCATACTTTTCAGCATGATTCTTTACTCACTAAATCCTGAAGCTGGAAGACATACTTCCTTCTTAACGTATTCATTAATTCAATAATTTCGAGATTCTTATAATCCGGATATGTCCAATCCAAGGCCTGAAAAGTCTTGTTTTTATAGAGCAAAGTCAAGTCAGCATATATCCCTTCACTTAAATAGGGTCTGTGTGCATAGCCCTTTCCAGTTGCCAGTATAAGATGGCTCAATGAAATATATCCTGGATCGATATTTACTTCTCTGTTGCCTTCAAAATCTGAAAGATCATCCTCTATCCGGTTTGTATGGAGCTTTATGGAAGGGAGCCTGTGAGGGGAGATCATCTTTTGAAAAGAAAAAAATCTGCGGATCAGGCCTTCCCCCATTTCTCTCTCATAGTATTTTGTGCAATTAAAGGGGAAAATCTCAGAGACAAAGTCGATTGTACCAAATGTATCAGATAACTTCTCAATTCCGGATGCAATGGATTCTTTGGTCTTTGAGAACACACTTGTAATCAGTTTAACCGGTTGTGGATTCTTGGGTTTGCTCATCCCTTTTTTACTCTGTTTCTTCTTATTACTTCCATCAATTCATCTTTTGTTACAGTTGCAGTGCCCACCTCTCCCACTACAATCCCGGCAGCAAAATTGGCGATGGCAGATGCTTCTTTTAGAGTAGCCCCACAGGTTAGTGCTAAGGTCATTACGCTGATCACAGTGTCTCCGGCTCCTGTGACGTCATATACCTCCTTTGCTATTGTAGGGATGTGGGTTACTTCACCATCACTCTCAAACAAGGTCATGCCTTCTTCTCCGCGAGTAATGAGGAGCAGTTTACATGCTAATCTGTTTAATAATATTTCTCCCGCACGAAGTAATGTGTCCTCGTCTTTAATCCGAATGCCACTGGCCCGGCTTGCCTCTTCATTATTCGGTGTAATGACAGTAACTTCTTTGTAGAGGGAGAAATTGTCTACTTTGGGATCCACCGATACAATCTTTCCATTTTTTTTCACTATTTGAAGCACTTCCCTGATGAGTTGTTCCGAGATAACACCCTTTCCATAGTCAGAAAGGATAACCGCATCTAATTCATTTATATTTTTTTTGAGATAGAAGATAATCTTCTCTACAGTACCCTGTCTGATATCAGAGATGTTCTCGCGATCATATCTTACCACCTGCTGGTTATGAGCTATTACCCTTGTTTTTACAGTGGTCCGTTTTTCGCTCTCCACGATTACACCGTCGGTATCTATACCGAGTTGTTTAAGGTTGGAAATCACTCTTCTTCCCATTTTATCATCTCCAACAGCTCCGCAAACCAGTACCTTCCCTTTCAATGAATGAATATTATTTACGACATTTGTGGCACCACCAAGCCGTAAACTCTCGGATTCAACTTCAACAACAGGAACAGGGGCCTCAGGGGAGATCCTCGATACTTTCCCCTGCAAAAACTCATCGACCATTATATCACCAATGACAAGAATACACGAATGTTCGAACTTAGTAAGTATATCCACCCCCCTTCCGGTGCTCAGTATCTTCTTCATTCCTGTTTTGCCTTAAATCAATGTCCATCTAGAAATGAGATATTTTTATATAAATCAAGGAAGACAAATTTTTAATCAGATGAATAAATGCATCTTTTCAAGATTACAATTTGAGTCTTGCGCGAAGATTGTATAAAATAACCATTTATGAATGGGCCTAAACTACATAAAAAACAGGGCAAAAGCCCTGCATCCTTCTTGGAAAAAGTAAAAAATCCTTTCTTTCAGTCTTTGTCTATACGATCTCAAAAGTGAAATATTATTGCAAAAATATGAGCTAATTTACATCAAGTTTGCAAAAAAATCAAGAGGATTTTCAATTAATCTTGGTTTTTCTCACATTATGCCCGAAGTCGTCACCAGCGGCGGCGGCAGATTCCGCATAACCTTCGAGACCGAAAG
>JAXHSZ010000219.1:0-6188 GCA_034190725.1 Thermodesulfobacteriota bacterium | reverse complement strand
TAGACGTATGCGACATCGCCAAATGGGTGTCTGGGAAGATCACTTGTGCCGTTGAATGATCCGCTGATGAGTCCGGCTCGCATGAGGTCTTCAAAGAGTGCAAAGTGCTCTCCGTTCCCCTCGATCTGTCCGTCTCCATCTCCTGTCTGAGTATCATTTGGCGGTATATTATTAAGATCCTCATCTCCCGGAAACTGTCCATACTGGTCGAAGAAAGTCATTACAGCGGCCCGAATCTCATCCGCCTGTTTTGCCACCCTCTTTACCCGTGCACTCTGGATCATTGATTGTCCTCTGAGAACACCACCAATCAGAAGCCCGATAATGACAAGGACGATGGCTATCTCCACGAGTGTGAAACCTGCCTGACGTTTTCCCTTACTTTTTTTGAACATTCGCAACATTTTTCCTCCTCCTCTCCTTCTTCCCCTTAAAAAACCATGGCAAGAGTATGATCTCAGCTAGAGCAGCTAGCACTTATATCGTCATAACTCCTCGAAAACTTAAATCATTTCTTTGAAGATTTAAGACATTATACGATCCTAACTTACTTCTTTGAGATAGGGTGTAATTATGATCACAAGCTCCCTGTTATCCTTTATCTCCTCAAGATGTTTAAAGAAGTAGCCCAAAAAAGGGATCTTGCTTAACCAGGGCAATCCCTCATGCTGTATTTGCTTGACCTGGCTGATGAGGCCGGCCAACACGACTGATTGTCCTTCTCTCACACGAACAGTTGTGGCCAATTCCTGGAGATCAATCACCGGGTTGGAGATGGCCTGAGTTTCGGCGACTCCTGTAGGGATCACTACATCCACCTCTGTTTGCATACGTGTAACTGTGGGAACGATGTGCAAAGTGATGATTCCTTTGCTTGATATCTGGGCTGTGATTCCCATCTGAAGACCCAGTACGGTCCGTTTAATGGAGGTGTCGAATGTGACCACCTTTGTTTCCTCATCCCGATTGACACCACTTATGTCTGCATAAGGAAATTGGTATCCCACAGTCATGATTGCAGATTGTCCGTTGGTTACTGACAGGTGCGGATTTGATAGGGCTGTTACATCTCCCTGACCATGCAAGAAATCAATCACCGCACTGAATTGATCGGTGTCTGAGAGGAGAAGGGTTCCTCCTTGATTAAAGCTGATATTGACACTGTCGAGTTCCGTTTCATTCTGTAGGATCACATTCAGGTTAGACCAGTCTACACCAAATTTATAAGAATCATTCAGGGTGACCTCCATGATCTTTGCTTCAATAAAGATCTGCCGGTGGAGTGATTCAGACATTGAATCGAGGAAACGAACCATGGTGGCTATTCTCCTGGGTGTATCTGCCATGTAGATGATTCCGGCTGCTCTATTGATCTGGAGAATACCATCCGGCGATTTCAATCCTTCAAGGGCGTTTTTAACGCCTGCCCAGACATCGGTATTCTTTGATTCTCTTGTGGCTTTCACCTCGTATTTCCCGGTTACACCCGAATCCTCCACACTAGAGGCCAACATATCGCCCCCTACCTCAATATCAGTATTGCCCGGCATATCGAGATAGTCTAATGTATAAATCCGTTCCTCAAACCGTTTGATCTCAATACAACTGTTCACTGCCTTCCAGGCATACCCTGCCCCCTTGATAACCACTGTGTTCAATGCCTCAGGGAGAGTACTGTTTTTGAGATTCACAGTAACCGGTCGGGAAAGGTTGATCCCTGATTCCACAGACAGACTCAAATCCGTGCTGCTGACAAGGGCTCGAACAACTTCTCCCAAAGGAGCCTGGTTAAAAGTCATGGAATACAACCTCTTTTCCATAACAAGCCCATTTGAAAGAGGTGCCAGCTTTTCAGTGAATGGAGGGGGGCCAGGTGATGAGGGAGGCTTTTCCATCTGTATCATCTGTTTTGGATTTACGAGATCCAGTTCCTTTTGTACAATCGGTCTTGGTTTGGTAAATGTACATCCAAAGATAAGACTCAATACAGAAATAATTGGAATGATCAGTAGAAATCTCCATTGTGTAGAGTGTGTCATAGTTATACCTTCAAAAATTGAAAGACTCTCTTCTCAATAACTGCGGAAAACAAACTTATGCCGCAGCTCCCCTGTGGGCTGCGGCATGTTCCCAGACTTTTTGATAAGGTACAGTCTTGTTTTATAAGTATTGAATAAATCATAAAAAATCCAATTGTGTTGGTTGTTGGTATTCGGCTTATAATCCTCTGTCCAGAGAAAAACTGACATTCGGTGATGGTATGGACCATTTTCTCTCTTTTTTAGAAAGAGTGACTCCCTCTAATGTAATCTCCTTTACTGTAAAGCCATTTACCGAATCATTCTCCCGTAGACATTTTCCTTTGATTACCGCCTGATATTCAACCTCTCCTTGTGAAGTAATGGTTTGAAATATCCCTGATATTTCTGGAGGATCTGGTTCCTTTTCTTTCTTCTGGATCGTATCTGCTTTTGCTTTCTCCTGAGATTTCTGGGTAAATACTTGAAAAACTCGGTCCAGGTTGAGGTTATCCTCAATGTTTTTCATGGATAATGAGGCTAAATTTTGAATTTTATAAAGATTTTCTCGGGTTCCTTTCATTTCCTGTGATAGAAGAGGTATAGCAGGAGTCATTAAGGTCATCATTTTATAACCGCTGTAACTCAATAACAACAAAGCTGCCAATATCCAGTATCCCAGCCACAATCTTTTTCTATTTGCCTGTCGTGACATTGCAAAAGTCCGTTCCAGCCAGTTAATTTGAGGAGACGACTCGACACCTGTAATTCAACAATATCTGAAATATGGTTTGTTCCCTTGACAGGTCGTTTCCGATATCTACCTGTCTGATTACAATAAAGGGATAGTCTTTTCGAACAGTACCTAGCCATTCTACGGCATTCCGCAAAGAACCTTTGAAAGAAACTTTAACCGGAATATCGCTTCCTTCGTTTTTTTTAGCAGCAATCTTCATTTCCATTTTCTCAAGTCCTGAGTGTGAGGCCAAAATGCGTAACTCTCTTTCCAGGGATAAGATTCCTATCTTGGGAGCCTCAACGGACTGGTACAAATCTTCAGCCTTCTTCAAAATATCTGGAATACTGTTTGATTGACCTTTCAAGAATCGTTCTTCCAATTTATACACTTCTTGTTTTTCTTTTACTCCATTTGTTTGGTCAATGGTTTCTCCGTTCCGGTAGGCAGCGAAAGAGGCACTGACCCATATGATAATTACAATGATCCACAACTTCATGTTCTTATTCTTTTTCATATTGGGAACTTGAATTTGAATTTATAGACGTAAGGATTCGAATTGTGGCTTTTGTTGTCTTTTTCAAAATCGATATCCTTCAAAAAGAGATAGCCACTCCCAGGAAATTGAGTTCTTATATTTGACAAGAGATGTGTAAGAGACTCTTTGAATCGATTCGGACCTGAATCCTTTGACACCCCTTCCAGATATACAGAGGGATTTGGCTCGATCTCAACCGTCATCTTCCGCAATGTGATGTTTTCAGGCAATGCATTGGCTACCTGTGTAATGATCTTTTGAGCAGAAGGGCGGTTGGACTCGCCAATGAGTTGTTCAAGAGCATTATTATACTGACGGAGGGTTTGTCTGTATTCTGTTTTGGTCCATGTTCCGGACTTCCTGAAATCACTTTGCCTCGAAGGCAGCCATTCCCAGAGGAATACTCCCTGCACGATCAATAATAGAAGAAGGCATATCCCAACAGCGATGCCCTGTTTCTGAATCGGTCTCCATTCGAGGTCTGTCTTGACCTGTTTATTCACCAAGTTGAGAGGTCTTCTGGAAACAGAAAGGTCTTTTATTGTAAACCGTCCCAGTGGACCGAGGTCTTCACCGTCAGGGTTATTGAACTCTTCATTCAGGTTTTTCAGGTTCTCAACTTTTCTGTCAAGGATTTTTGCAAGCTCCTCAGTATGTGTATCATCAGAACCATATGACAAAAGAAAAATCTGAGCGATCTCAGACTTGGTTTTCTGTGAGAATGAGTAGAAGGACTGGTTGATCTCATAGCCGATTGTATTCAAACTCTCAGATGATTCAACTTCAGAATGGGTGAATGGAATGTCCCTTGAAAACAGAGAATACCCCATGAAAAAGAAGTACAAAAAGCAACCTTTTGATGTGAGATAAATAAGCAATTTTCCGTCTTTGGAAAAGTCTGGGACCAAGGAGTTGAGTCTTCTTTCCCATATGAGGCTGGGGGCGGCTATTATTGTTGGATACAGTTTATATTCAGAGAGCCGCTGGTACAATTGAATTGATCTGGACTCCTGCAAAAAGTACACATAATAAGCTATATCTCCTTGGGGTGTTTTATCATTGATGTAATCATAAAAGTGACCCATATCTGGAGAGTGAGAATAGTCGGTGCTGAGCTTTCTCTCAATGTATGATTCTACTATGGATTTCTTCTTTGTTTGAAATTGGAAATCAAAATGACCCAACCAATAGTCAGGAACGATCAATGCATGATCATTGTTGTGTCTGATTTCCTCAGGAATTGGATAAAGCTCGTTTTCAGTGAGAAATTGACTGAGGGGAAGAGTTTGAGAGATCCGGGCAACACCCCGAATGTCAAACTTCACAAAGTGCAATTCGTTGTCACAGACTATTGTAGCTGTTTTCTTTTTGGTTTTAAACATTATCTTTTGTGACGTGGTCTTATCAGCTCTCAGTTATATGAAAAAGCCACCGCCTTTGGCCGTGGCAATTTGATTTTGTTGCTTTGCTCAGTCCTTGCAATGAAAAGTTTAAAAACTCTATATTATTGTAGCCAATAAACTTGGCGTTGGCGCTTTGATTCAGGGGTATACATGAAAGAAAATATACAGAACTGACCATGACATTCAGGCGAAAGCGGGAACCCAAAAACATTCCGTGAACTGAATGTCAGATCAAGTCCAACATGACAAGAGAACTTAAGACCCTCAAGTTCTTCTCAAGTCAGCGTTAGTGTTTTCAGATATGCATGTAATGTGCCAAAACGAAGCATAGATATCTGAAGAGAAAAGAGAGGGAAAGCAGGTATGAAATAAGAAATTTCGGATTCATGGAAAATCATTGGAGGATGGGAGGGCATGCTTGGGATGTGTTTATCAATTTCACATTTATGCAACGCTTTGTAAATATATGATTTTTGACGATGTCTCCCTCTGTGAATTCACGAAGTGACAGGATGAAAATGTGTTGGTATACACCATTTGGATAGAATAATGAATTGTAAAATCCAGGTGTGACTGATAGAGAAGAAGCCAAATGTCGTTCATCTCTCTATTCCACTGTCCTTTGTACTGATGATGGAGAGAGACAAATTATTGTTCCTTGTCAAAACGGATATGATCAAAAAATCCTTTTTGATTTGAAATGTTTGACGTGTAGAGTCAATCCTTTGACACCTGGTGAACAGAGGTTTCTTTCCATGGAGACATCCATGAATGAAGAGTACCCGTTCACGGTTAACATCTCTATGATTCATGGATAAAAACTATGAATCGTTAATTGTGAACCGTAGACTGAGAACCGTGAACGGTTCCCATGAATGTGGAGGACCCTCAATGCAACTCCAAAGTCTCATGGTTATACATGGTGCTGCATGCATCTGCCATGGTCATGTTACTGTCGGTTGTTCACCCCCTGTTTCTTCCATCTGTTGTGCCAGTTCACGCTGATATGATTTCCATCCGGGACACCACTTTGTATGCCACCTCCATATCTTGGCAAGTATTGAATTTGGTTTCCTTTCCGAATAACTTCGAAATTTACATTTTTCACAATTCGACTTCATCTCTGACACCTCCTTTTCAATGAATGCTTTTAAAAGTATCAGTCCATAAGACTCTCCAGGATTGCCGCAGCTAAAAGGGGGACCATTATCTCGTGGTGCCCTGTGAGAGAGTATCCTTTCCCACCACCTAAATTCGGTCTTTTAACCACATTTGTTATGGGACGGTAATGTTGTATGAAGTCCATATTGACTGTTGTGAAGTCCTTTGTTTTAAAGCCTAGATTACGAACCAGAGTCAGTGCTTTCAGAAATACTTCGGGCAGTATTACGGATGAACCTATGTTCATGTATACTCCATTCTCCATACGGGATATAATGGAAGAGAAAATGCGAAAGTCCATGTGGGTTCCCTCTCCAATATGGGCTCCGTTG
>JAXHSZ010000218.1:0-8926 GCA_034190725.1 Thermodesulfobacteriota bacterium | reverse complement strand
AAGTTGACGGAGAAACAAATAGCCGCCAAAGTGAGAGATTTCTTTCTTCACCACAAGAATTGAGCTTATGCTATAGATTTTCATATATCAAATTTCACTGCGTTATCGGTCGGAATCCACGACCACGTACTACAAAGTACGACGTACGCTGATTTCTCTCTGGCCTTGTGAAATTTAATATTTGAAAATCTATAAAAATGCTTTGCAAAAGACATAATATTTTCAAATCGGAAAGGAGTTTGCAGAATGAGGCCGATCAGAACATTTATGATTTCACCCAGGCTTCCGAAAAAGCTGAAACCTCTAGAGGATCTCGCTCATAATCTTCGATGGTCCTGGAGCCATTCCGTTATCGAATTATTTCGTAGACTCGACAGCGAACTCTGGGAAAAGTGCAATCATAATCCGTTGCTTATGTTGGGGCTTGTGGATCAGAATGTCCTTGAATCGGCGGTGAATGATGAGGGGTTTTTGAGCCACATGAAAGGCGCATACAATTATCATCAAAGTCGGATAGATACCAGATCATCCTGGTTTTCTCGAACCCATACAAATGAGATGGATTTTCTCGTTGCATATTTTTCGGCGGAGTTTGGATTGACCGAATGCCTGTCGATATTTGCCGGAGGGCTGGGGGTTCTGGCCGGAGATTATCTTAAGTCTGCCAGCAACCTCGGCATTCCCATGGTCGGAATCGGACTTCTCTATCAGCAGGGGTACTTTCAGCAGCACCTCAATGAAGCCGGATGGCAACAGGAGGTATATGGAGAAAATGACTTCTACAACTTGCCGCTGCAAGTTGTACAAATGGAGGGCGGAATACCTCTTACCATTGCGATTCCTTTTCCCGGGAGAGATGTTTTCGCACAGGTATGGAAAGTTCAGGTGGGGCGAGTGACTCTTTATTTGCTGGACACGAATATTCCGACAAATCTCCCTGAAGATAGAAGTATTACATATCAGCTTTACGGCGGTGATTCGGAAATGCGTATCAAACAGGAGATGGTTCTCGGCATCGGCGGTTTCAGAACATTGGAAGCTTTGCACTTGCAACCCACGATGTTTCATATGAATGAGGGACATTCCGCATTTTTGTCCCTTGAGTTAATCCGCTGGTTGATGAAAAAGTATAATCTTCATTTTACTGAAGCTCGGGAAATAGCGTCTGTTGGTCTCATGGTAACAGTTCATACCCCTGTTCCGGCAGGGCATGATTATTTTTCCAATGACCTTATGCATCAATATTTTTCGACGTATACAAAGGAATTAAGAATTACTTGGTCCGAATTTTTGGCTCTTGGGAGAATTAATCCTTATGATCAGGCTGAACAGTTCTGTATGACAATACTTGCACTCAGATTATCCCACTGTTGTAATGGGGTCAGCAAGCTGCATGAAAAAGTAACGCAACGGATGTTTAAAGATCTCTGGCCCGGTGTCCCTGAGGATGAGATTCCTATAGGACATGTGACAAACGGTGTTCATTTCAGGTCGTGGATTTCAAGGGAAATGAATCTTCTCTATGACAGATACTTAGGACCTCGCTGGCAGGAAGAACCAGGAGATAAATCCGTATGGGAAAAGACAAGAAACGTGCCCCGAGAAGAACTGTGGCGAACACATGAACGAAGGAGAGAACGTTTGGTTGCTTTTGTGAGACAAAGGCTGCGCAGTCGATTGGAAAGATTAGGGGCATCAAGAACTGAAATCGAGGATGCAGACGAGGTATTGGATTCTGAAGTACTCACCATCGGTTTTGCCCGCCGCTTTGCAACATACAAGAGAGCGACCTTAATTTTGCATGACCCGGAACGGTTGTCCGGTATTCTCAATAATTCCAAATACCCAGTTCAGATTATCTTTGCCGGCAAAGCTCACCCCAGAGATGAAGAAGGAAAGAAGTTGATTCAGCAGATCGACAACCTGACAAAAAGGGATGAATTTAAAAGAAAGATGGTTTTTATCGAGGACTATGACATGTCAGTTGCCAGATATCTCGTTCAGGGTTCGGATTTATGGCTGAATACTCCGCGTCGTCTTATGGAGGCAAGCGGCACCAGCGGGATGAAGGCTTCGGCAAACGGAGTATTAAACCTGAGTATACTGGATGGATGGTGGGATGAGGCCTATGATCCCTCCTTTGGATGGGCAATAATGCATCAGGAAGGATATAATGATCCGACGTATCAAGACAAGGAAGAATCCGAGGATATCTATGACCTCCTTGAGCAAGAGATCGCCCCAATTTTTTATGATCGAGGAGTCGACCGACTTCCCAGACGATGGATCGACAAGATGAAAGATTCCATCGCCAATCTATGCTATTTCTTTAATACGAACAGAATGATCCTGGAATATACCGATAAGTTTTATATGCCAGCTTCGAGAAAATATAAGAAATTCATTTCCAATGACTTTTCGGACGCAAGAGAACTGGCATCCTGGAAATCAAAAGTTCAGAACTACTGGCCTAAAGTAAAGATAGAATCGGTAAAATCGGATGACCTGATGAATTTTATGGTTCTTGACGAGATTCACGTTCAAGCGGTCATTCGTCTCGGAAAACTAACACCAGATGATGTTTCCGTTGAGATTTGTATGGGTCAGGTTGATGCCAGGGATAGGATCATCACTCCTGAGTTAACAAAGATGACCCCTGTTGAGTCCCTTGGAGATGGAAAGTACGCGTTTGAGGGATCGTCGGCTCCGTGCCGTAAGAGCGGGCAGCATGGATTTACAATAAGAGTCCTTCCTTATCATCCTTATCTGTCCTCAAAGTTTATTCCGGGACATATTATCTGGGCACAAAATATTTGACGTCAGAGCTGCCGATGAATGATTTCTGAATAGAAACGGAAAAGGAATTCATTCACGAGCATATTCTCTCTCATCATTCATCCTTACATGGTTGCCTTTTTTGACTTGCCCGGAATAGGCATACAATAACCTCACAAAAATGTTACGCTCAAACAGTTTTTTCCCGATTGAACCTCCAAAGGGGAAAGTCTTTCATTGACCTTTATGCAGTGTTATGATATCCACATTGATCTTCGAAAGAGAAGAGTAACTTCTATAGTCATGATGACTCCATCCTGATTTGCACCTAAGGTGAGCGATTCTTTCCTACTGCGAGGTTGTATCTTCCTGAATCTGAAGCAAAATCGTTTCGAATCGAACTCACTGAAGGGTTGGCTTCACTTTCGTCCGATTCGAATCGTTTTTTACTCCATATTCAGTAATCTACAACCTCTCGTAATGGAAAGAATCGCTCAACTTAGGGTAAAGTTTCAGGTGCCGCTGTGTTCTTTTTTAAACCTGAAACCTGTGAATTCTGAATTCCAAGAACGGTCATAAAAAGCCAAACAGGAACGTGGCAAATAATAATCGTCGGTGAAACCATGAGACGAGCAGTAAAACTGATCATAATTGGAACAGGAACTTTCTTCTGCCTCTTTCTTTTTCTGTTTGCAGGGGCTGTCTTGTACTTTAAAACAGACCATGCACAAAACCTCTTGCTGAGAAAGATAAATGAACAAATTCCCGGTACCCTCTCATATGCAACACTTCGTTTTTCACTTCTGACTGGAGAACTGGAACTGAAGAATTTTCTGATCGAGGGCCCTTCACATGATAAGTTGGCGGGTTTTGACCATCTTTTTATGGACATATCCTGGACAAGGCTTTTAAAAGGGAACTTGGCTATAGAAAAGTTGGTTCTGAAGAAGCCTTGGGCAAAGATTCAGTACAATGAAAAGGGAGAGATGAATCTGATGAGTGCATTTCCTCCTGTGAAGGCAGCTCAAGAAAAACCCGGGAGAGAACGGAGCGTGGGACCGCCAGTCAATATCGTAGTCGATTCTCTTCATCTTTTAGACGGTTCCATTGCATACGAAAAGGATGATGAAGGCATAAAAGCGCTGATCCAAGGTTTAGAGCTGACCGCTCATGGGAATCTGTTAAAGCAGTCGGGGAGCCTCACCGTTCAGACAGGGGATATGCGATTGGACGGCCCAAAGATTCAAACGATGATCAATCAATTCCAAATGAAAGCAACCTTCAATAAAGACCGCATAGATCCCTTTTTTGTTCGGGTGAACACAGCCTCTTCCGAGTTTCTGCTGTCGGGCAATATTGCTGATCTCTTCACCAATCCTGTTGTTGACATTGACATGAATACCTTGATCTCTCTTTCTGAGGTCCGCCAAATCCTTTCTCTGGAGTCAATGATAACGGGACAGATATCAATGCATATCAATATGAAAGGCGAGATGAGTAATCCCAATGCAACATGCCGCGTCACATATGGGGGAGGAACCCTCTTCCAGCGGCAGGTTGACGGAATCGATCTGGATATTCTTTTGAAAGACCGGATCGCGACCGTGAAAAGCCTCAATGCGGATATTGCTTCAGGACATCTCAAGGTCCATGGGGAAGCGGATCTAAAAGATGCTTTTGCAAACGGATTTCTTTCGCACCAAAGAGACATTGAAGCCATTTCTTACAGATTGTTTCTCAACCAGGATGCGATGCGACTTGGAAAAATCCTGCCCAGCCTTAATCTGGACGGGATCGTGTCCTCTGTTCTCTCATTTGAAGGGCGTGGAGTCTCTCCTCGGAACTGCTCGGTAAAGCTGGAGATGCAATTCATTGCAAAAGAGGTCGGGACAATTCATGGCGCTCCTCCAATGGATATCCGTATGAAGAGTGTTGCTCGCCTGGATAAAGGGCTTGCATTGATCAAACATATCGAAGTTGAAACCGGCGACATCAAGGTTCATGGAGAAGGTCTTTTCGACCTCTCTTCATATGAGATAAAAGCAACGCTTGCATCGGATGTGCCGAATCTTGCGGAAGTCATGTCCGCTTTCAGAATGGAAGATATACAAGGACAACTTGAATTGAAAGCCGACATCTCAGGCTCAATAAAAAACCCTGTTGTCGGTTGTTTTTTAGAGGGGTATCAACTCTGTTTCCAAGGGATAACAATAGGCGATGCTCATCTGGATGCCGTGCTTGATTCATCCGGAGGAGTTTCGGTCTCACTGCTTGAACTTGAAAATCAGGACTCTGCCGTCAAGGTCGCCGGATGGATTCAGTTATTCACGGATTCTTTTGAACTTGTACCTTCAATGCCATTGAACATCTCCTTTCTTTTCAATAACATCCGGACTGTTAATTTTTTTGAGGACAAAATGATAAACGGCGCGGCAGACGGACAACTTAATCTTACAGGCAGCATCAAGACTCTGGAAGCTGCACTCTCTTTAAGGGGGAAAGGGTTCAAAACAGAGGCCGCGAGAATTGGTGATGTGGACATTGATCTGAGGTTTTCTGACGGGAAGCTCTTTCTTGATACGCTCAAGGTTCACAATGGGAGCTCATCCTTTCATGCATCAGGGAGAGTACATATCATTGATCCTGAAACGATGACGGTATCGAAAGATCCCGTCTTTCACTTGGATATCCAAGGAAAGAAGATTCTCCTGGAAGATTTCCTGGACCATCTCAAAGGAAGGCTTTCTCTGGATATCAACTGTAGGGGGACGGTCAGAGAACCTGTCGGAACAATACAACTTCACGGGGAAGATATCGATCTGGGTGTACAGAAACTCAGGAAGGTCCGGCTCTTTTCCAGACTTGAAAGGGGAAAGATTTGGTTTGACCCTCTTTCGATCAACCTGGCTCCGGATGAACGGATTGAAGCCTCAGGATGGATTTCCACTGAAAAGGCTTTTCAGATGACTTTGATATCCAAGGGATTCTCATTGCATAATATTGACAGGGTACAAGATCTGGATATAGGTGAAGGTAAAGTGGCACTCCGAATTTCTGGGAAAGGCACATTTGACGACCCGGAAATTGAGGGCGAGATCAATTTAAGTGAGATGAAGGTCAAAGGAAAGGCTTTGGACAATATCTTGATTCATCTTGACATTCATGATCAGTTGGCCCGCATTCAAGGAAAGCCAAACTTTGATTTTCAGGGATCATTCCATTTGAAAGAGAAGGACTTTTCTCTTTCTCTTCTCTTTGACGAAACCGATCTTCATCCATACTTTGAAATGGCAAAACTGACACATCTCACAGGGACTGCAACAGGAAAGGTTCAAGCCGCAGGAAATATAAGAGCAATGGACAAAGTCGCATTGCATGCGGATATGTCAAAGATAGAGCTTTTCTTTAAGGACAAAGAAACAATACGTGCTCGGGACTTTGAGGTCTCATTGAAAGAGGGACGGTTCCACATCCCAGCGCTTCATGTGGATCTTCCGGAAAAGGGATGGGTTGATGTGCTGGGGCAGGGGGAGTTGGACGGCCCAATGTCCATCGGGATCAAAGGGCGAATCCCCCTGGAGGCGGCAAGACCTTTTATTGAGGATTTCCCTGATTTAATGGGAAATATTCTCGTATCCGCCACCATAGAAGGAACCAGGAACAGTCCTCTTGTTGAAGCTGAAATTGAAATGGAAAGTGTATCATATACCATTCCTGTAATCTCACAGAGGCTCCATGATTTGAACGGAAGAATTCTCTTGTCGACGGAAGCCGTGACCATCGATGGTCTTATGGGGAAGATAGATACAGGTCAATTTGTGCTGGAAGGCAAAGTCGATCTGGATACGTTCCGGCCCAGTAAAGTATATGTAAATCTCAGTGCAAATGCTGTTCCTCTGGAGATTCCGGATATGCTTGAAGTATTGTTCAACACGGAGCTGAAGATCCATGGAGATCGTGAAAAATCGATGATGGAGGGAGAGTTGATCATCCTTGAAGGAACATATTTCAAAGATGTGAATATCAACTTGATTACATTGGTTCCTCAGAAAAAGCGGGAAGAGCCGCTCGCACCAAGGGAGATAAAACCGCCACTTCTCCGGAATATGGAACTCAACATATCCGTCAAACGTCGCAATCCTTTTCTTGTGGACAACAATTTGGCAGTTCTTGAAATAACACCCGATCTTCATATCTCAGGGAGCATAGGCAATCCGATCATAAGCGGTCGGGCAAGTATCGACACGGGAACCATCAATTACCAGAAAAAAACATTTATTGTCAAGAAAGGTGTGGTTGATTTTGTCAACCCATACAAAATAGAACCCGTAATAGATATAAAAAGTGAGGTTCAAATAAGAAGCTGGTTGATATCACTGGAAATTTCCGGCACACCCGATGAACTTGTCTTGAAACTCTCTTCCGATCCTGCGGAAGCAGATGAAGATATCCTGTCTCTCCTTGTGCTGGGAAAGACCACACATGAACTGATTGAACGGGAGGGAGGAACTGCTCAAACCACGGAACAGTTGCTTGCAGAACTCATTGGATCCACATTTGGTGAGGACATAAAAAGAGCCACGGGAATAGATATTCTTGAGGTGGAGACCCAGGATGAAGAGGGTGAAGAGGTTTCGGATCGCATAAAAGTCACGGTCGGAAAGAAACTTTCAAGGAGAATAGTGGTGAAGTATGCTACGGAAACCAAGGACGGCGAGATCAGTCAGCGTGCCATTGCAGAGTACAATTTCATTGAGAATTTCCTTGTGAATGGTTTTCAGGACAGTAGAGGCATGTTTGGCGGAGGACTGCGGTTTAAAGTGGAATTTCGTTGAAGATGAATCATTTCCTTGTGACGCAGGAACATGTATTAATATCAGGACATGCAAAGAAGTTTCTACCGGGGTTCATAGCAGGCTTCTTTCTCTTTGTGGCAGGATTTTGGGGCCATGCTACGGCTGCGTATGAAGGAGTTTTTGATTCCTCCGGTGAAATTCCTCTTATCTCCAATGTTGTTATTGATGTGCGAGATGGTATCGGGGAGGAACGAGAGTGGCGTGAGATGGCAAGGAGCTTGATCCTTCTCCGAGAGGGAGAGATGTTCTCTGAAACTCGTCTACAAGAGTCCATTGAGTCTCTGCGGATCTCCAAAAGGTTTCGCGAGATCACCGTTGATTCAATAAGAGAAAAGAATGGGGTGACCCTCATTTTTCACATCAGTCCCCTTCGCCTCATCAAAGACATAGAGATCAATGGACAATTCCCACTCTTTAAGCGTGAAATTCTCAACGCAATGACCGTCTATCCGGGGAATGTGTTTATTGAAGAGGAAATTCAAAAGCAAGCCGCTTTAACAGAGTCCTTTCTGAAACGGCAAGGATTCCCATCTCCGGCGGTGCATGTGACATATAAACATGACCCTGAAGACGGTTTCTTTTTAGTATATGTGAACATTGAAAAAGGGCCTTACTCATCTCTTAAGCGACTCGAAATCACAGGCAATCAGGCATTTTCTGATGTGACTCTCAAATCAAAAATGAGCACTTGGCGTTCTTCCTTTCTCCTCGGAAGTTCCGGTCGTTTCATGGAAAAAAAACTGAAGGAAGATATGGAGAAGCTCACCCGGTACTACTGGAAAAAAGGATATCCGGAAGCTCATATGGATTTCAGAATTCAAAAAGATGACGAAGAAAAAAGTGTTTCGGTTCTGGTTTTCATTGATGAAGGTCCTTTTTATGATATTGAATTTGTCTCCAATGAGGAGTTCTGGGATATGACCCTCAGAAAGGACTTGATTCTTTTCCAAAAAGGAAACAAAGGCAAACTGGGGATGAAGAAGACCGTGAGAAAGATTAAAGAACGCTACAAAGAGGCCGGGTATCTCCACACCAGTGTGAAAGTGGAGGAAGGAGCCGCAAGGATTGATGACCACAAAACAGTGCTACCATTCCGGCTTATCATTGATGAAAAGCCTCGTTCCATTGTCCATTCAATCGATATTGTTGGAAACACGGTCTTTGATGATAAAAAGATTAAAAGGCAGATGCTGACAAAGTTGCCCGGTGTCTTTGAAAAAGGAATCTTCATTCCCGAAACATTTGATGAAGACCTGATTGCCATCAAGGGGCTTTATCTCAAATATGGATATGTG
>JAXHSZ010000217.1:0-4688 GCA_034190725.1 Thermodesulfobacteriota bacterium | reverse complement strand
AAGAGAATCGACGCATTCATCACTAAGATAGATCTGTAATAAGAGTATAGAGGCTACAATCACTGTCCTTACATTTATGTAAATCTGGTTTTTCGGTACTTTAAATATATTTGAAACGCTTAAAGGGTCACTGATGTTATGATAAAAACTACCCTCAAGGTCTTCAATATCTTTGCAGTTATCATATAAGCACTGAACATTACAAATGATAAAGTGCTTTTATCAAAGCGTAACAATAGAATATGTTTTTGAAGATAGCCACATTTACATCTACTCAGACAGATTATAATCTGTTCTGTTTCAGATGATAGTTAAGTATTTAATAAACTCCTTTTTCTTTTGATCGCTTACCAAGACTGTAATATGATTTTGTGAATTAAGATTTAATGGGATTTAGCGTGTTGAATACTCTCTGTTTAAAAAATACTATTGATACATAGAAACATGAATTGTGAATGAATATTTTTTTCTTCTCATTTTGTCAGCAACAGTGAAAAGTGCTTATCATTTGTGAAGAGATCCATTTCTCAATCGATTTTGGGCATATCACTTGAACTTTGTTTGAGTGCCAATCTAATAAGATGTTGAGGTTTACTCAGTGTGATTCAATGAAGCGAGTTGTCTAATCAGCGATTACCAAAATGTACTCCATGCACTAAACAATCGCTAGAGCTTAAACGCATCTAAGAAGAGAGTATGCTCCCTCTTAGGGCATTATTCAATTCAGCTTGCCCCAGTATGTTCTGGTGAGAATATTCCTATCTCACAATCACCTGGTAGGTTGCATATTCCAAAATGTTGTATCATCCCTTCGTAATGACTTATTACAAAATTTCCTGCCGGTTCTATATGGTTGAGTCTTATTATCTTTTCTGAAATCTCAGCTTGCGATAAATTGGTTAGATTCATGTAATCTCCACTGCTCATAGTATTTAGACCAACATGGTAAGTGTATTCACCACATTCTAGATTCAAGACAACACTTCTTCGAAACCGGATACGTTGACCACTTTTAACCCTTTGAAATGTCTTAGAGTTAAACTGATATGAACTTTTCCCATATACCATTATGTTCTTTGAATTCCTTATGGTAAGAGCACCAATTGGTACCGAAAGATCTTTTAATGCCTCGAATTCATAGTAAAAAAATGCTTTCTCTCCAAAACGGAAAACTTTCCGAGCATTTCCTGTCTCATCACATAGTGCAATTCCAGTACAAAGTGCCCATCCATCACCAATAGAAGGTGCAGGAGATGTATCATAAAAAGCAGTCTTGTCAGGCCAGAAAGAAATATGATATTCATTGGCCTGCAGATAAGGAGATTTGTCTGGTAAGGACTCATTTTTTTCGTCTTCTGGGATTGAATATTGTATGAAAAGTTGATTAGAGGAGGGGCCCTTTTCCAATGAATAGTATCTCTTAATCGCTTCAGAGGATGGACCACAAAATAAACACTGACCCCTGTTCAGAAGCATTGCATTTTCACAGTACTTCTCTACAGACCCTATATCATGTGTTACCAAGAGGAAGGTTGTGTTATTTGAAAGCATCTTTTCAATTCTTGCGTGACACTTCTGTTGAAAAAAAATGTCACCTACACTCAAAGCTTCATCTATGATCAATACCTGTGGTTCCATATAAACGAACATAGCAAAAGCAAGGCGTACAACCATGCCTGTGGAGTATGTTTTAATGGGTCTGTTAAAGAACTCCCCTAATTCTGCAAATGCTTCAATTTTATCCATTTTATTATTTAGATATCCTTGAGGAAAACCCAATATGCGGGCGCTATTGACCACATTCTGTTGCCCTGTAAGTTCTAAATTGAAGCCAGTCCCAAGCTCTAATAGGGAAAGAACCCTGCCCTTTACACTAAAAGTTCCTGATGTTGGATGTAGTGCCCCTGTAATTATTTTTAGCAATGTACTTTTCCCTGCACCATTTGGTCCAATAATCGCAAAACCTTCTCCTCTATTTACTTGAAAGCTGATATCTTTTAAGGCCCAGAAATCTTCATGTTTTTTTGTTTTTCCTAGCCTCAACCATTCATACGCACGATTCCATGGACTACTGTAAACCTTAAAACACTTTGATAGATTGTCCACTGAAACAGTGACATCACTCATAAAACGTCTCTAATCTCGGGCCGTAATTTGCGAAGGACTAAGTAACCAAAAATAGAAGCTACCATTGCATATAAAAGCATGGCGGTCCACTCCCAAGAAGCAGGTGACTTATTATAAAGTATTGTCATATGTAAAGCATCTATAAAAGGAAAAGAAGGATTAAAGTTCATGAAGTATGCAAATCGTTCAGGTATGATTTCTTTTGTATAAACAATCGGTGTAAGCCACATCCATAGCTGAAGGATTATTCCAACCATCTGACCTATATCACGGAAGAAAACATTTATACTACCGAGTATTAAACTAAGACCAAATCCGAAACACTGGAACAATATGAGAATAATCGGCACAAGTAACCAAGCCCATCCTATATGTACCCCTATTAATATGTTGATTATTAAGAGAAGTGATATTGATATTAATATACTCAGTGTCCCTGATATGGCAGTCTGCGCAACAAAAATCTGCTCAGGAATAGGCAGTTTCTTTAGGTAGTTTGCATTTTCAATAAATGAATGAGTGCCCCGTGAAACACATTCTGAAAATGAGATCCATGGTAGCATCCCTGAGCACAAGTAAATGGCAAATCCAGTAGTAGACGACATGTCAGGTAGCCTTATTTTCATCAATTGAGAAAAAACAAGAGTGAAGACGAAAATCTGCGCCAGAGGATTAAGTACATTCCAAAAGACTCCCATGGCAGACCCTGCATATCGGTGCCTTAAATCGTTTACTGAATTGATAAAAATAAATTTTCTGTATTTCCAGAGGTTAACAACCATTCGACATATTTCTGATATACCAATTTATTGTATTTCTTAACCCTATTTCAAAAGGTGTTTTTGCCTGAAATCCAAAATATTCTTTTGCACGGCTTGTGTCAAGCATCCTCCTTGGCTGACCATCAGGTTTTGTTTTATCCCAAACCACCTCTCCTGTGAAACCTGTTATCTCAACTATTTTATAGACTAAATCTTTAATTGATATCTCAAATCCAGCTCCCAGATTTACCGGCTCATCACCATTATAGTGCTCTGTGGCCAGAAGAATTCCTTCTGCTGCATCCTCAACATATAAAAACTCTCGTGTGGCTCTTCCTGTTCCCCAGACTGTTATCTCTTTTTCACTATTCTTTTTAGCGTCAATGCACTTCTTAATCAAAGCAGGGATTACGTGAGAACTCTTCGGATCAAAATTATCTCCTGGACCATACAGGTTTACAGGCAGTAAATAGATTCCATTCAAACCGTATTGGCTCCGATAGGCTTGTAACTGAACCAGCATGGCTTTCTTGGCAATCCCATATGGAGCATTTGTCTCCTCTGGGTAGCCATCCCAGATGTTTTCTTCTTTAAACGGAACAGGTGTATACTTAGGGTATGCACAAATAGTCCCTATTGCTACAAATTTATCAACCTTAAAGATTCTGGCCTGTTCAATGAGCTGAATGCCCATAATCATGTTTTCATAGAAAAAACGTCCTGGATTCTCGCGGTTGGCCCCAATACCACCAACTACTGCAGCTAAGTGTATAACAATGTTTGGCTTTTTCTCCTCATACAACCTTAGGATATCCTCTTCCTTGGTCAGATTGTACTCAGAACTCCTTGGAGCAAAAATATATGAAGCACCTCTTTCTCTCAGTTTCTCTATGACGTGAGAGCCAAGGAAGCCTGAACCACCGGTCACCACAACCTGTTGATCGGACCAAAAAAATGACAATCGTTACACCTCTTTCTGTTTTTCAACATTAATGTCAGATTCAACCATAATGTTGATCAATTCTTTGAACGTCGTCTTTGCATACCATCCTAAGTCACTCTTAATCTTGCATGGATTTCCTATGTAGATAGTATCATTAGAGCGGAAAAGTGATTTGTTTATGCACAAATATTTTTTATAATCCAACCCAACAACATTAAACGCCTCTTCTACAAATTGCTTAACTGTATGTCCCTTTCCTGTAGCTAAGATATAATCTCTTGATTTATCTGCTTGGAGCATCATCCAGGCACCTTCTACATAATCAGGAGCGTATCCCCAATCCCTGATACTATCAAGGTTTCCAAGCTCAAGCTTATGTAATTTCCCTAATTTAATTTTTGCTACATTATTAGTAATTTTGCGTGATACAAATTCTAATGTTCGCCGAGGAGATTCATGATTGTAGAATATTCCGGAACAAAGAAAATAATCATATCTTTCCCTATAATATCTTACTAATTGATGGGCCGAATACTTTGCGAGTCCGTATGGGTTGTCCGGTTGCATACTTGTTGACTCAACCTGAGGTACTTGTTCAGGTGTACCAAATATAACACAACTGGAAGCTTGAAAATATTTTATGCCTCCTCCCATATTATGTATTTCATTAATTATTCGAACAGTGATCATGGTAGATGAATCAAATGTTTCAACCATTTTTCCCCATGATTGTCCTACATGTGATTGGGAAGCGAAGTTGTAAACTTCATTTACGGAATTTCTCTCAAAGATATCCTTTATAGAACGAGGTTTCCCATAGTCTAAATAAATAAAAGTGATACGGTTTATTATTTCTG
>JAXHSZ010000216.1:0-5392 GCA_034190725.1 Thermodesulfobacteriota bacterium | reverse complement strand
TAGGACAGAAATGATTAGTAAGGTCTATCATGCCAATCTCCTTTCTATTCAGAGTTTACTAATTGTACACTGAAGAAAGGCTGATGGCAAGAAAAAAACAATGATTAGGTGACATCGCCAAAATCTGGACAAACACTTAAAAGCCCAGATGAGTGGAAACTACAGAGAGCTGTTCAACGGGTCATTTATCACCGAACACCCCTTTTTCCTTGATCTTCTCGATCTCTGCCCGGTCATACCCCAGGGATTCCATTATTTCCATGGTGTCTTCTCCCAATTTACACCCGCATCTTTTATATTCAGGTGTGAAGTTGGAAAATTTAACGGGATAGGCGATCTGTGTGATGTCTTTGCCGTCTGGAGCGGGAATGTCGACTAATACACCTCTCTCCTTTGCCTGGTCCGAATCAACAGCCTCCTTGAAACTCAACACAGGCTCAACACAGGCATCCTCCTTTTGAAATTTCTCGACCCAGTAGTCCCTTGGTTTGGAACGGATGATATCGGACACCCTCTTCTTGGCCTCTTCAAGGTTGCCGACTTGATCGATACCCCCGCTTTTCAGATCGTCCAATCCGAGGACTGTGCAGAAATTGTTGAAAAATTGAGGTTCGATCCCGCCAAAGGATATGTACTTGCCATCGGAAGTTTCGTAAAAATCATACAGAGATCCGCCGTTGAGCATCTCCGTCTCATACCCGATGCTCCCCTGCCCGCTCAACTCCATTACGGACGACATGGCTTGATAGGGGAAGAGACCGTCCGTCATTGATACATCGATGTACTGCCCTTCACCGGATTCCATTCTATTGATAACGGCCGCAAGGATGGAGACAAGTGCATTGTACGAGCCTGCTCCCACGTCCGCTATTTGTATGCCCATGAGATTGGGACCGGTCTCTTTTCTTCCGGAATAGCTCATGATACCCGAAAGGGAGAGGTAGTTGATGTCATGACCGGCCCTGAATTTCCATGACCCGCTCTGGCCGTATCCTGTTATTGAACAGTATATTAACTTGGGATTTGATGCTGAGAGTCTCTCATAGGACAGGCCCAGCCGGTCCATGACGCCGGGGCGAAATTGCTCTACTATGACATCGTACTGCTGTATCAGACGTTCAACCACAGAGAAACTGTCCTTGTTCTTGAGATCCAATGCCATTGATTTCTTGTTGCGATTCAAGTATGCATGGCCGTATGAAATTGTACCTTGCCCATCCACATAGGGTGGTATGAGTCTGAGAAGGTCGAACCGTGTCGGTGATTCGATGCGCACAACCTCTGCTCCCAGGTCGGCCAGCATCATTGTTGCAAAGGGTCCGGGGAGCAGGGTAGTGAAATCGAGAACCTTCAATTGTGATAGTAATGGATTCATCGTCTATAACCCCAAATTTCTGCTGATTACTAAAAGCATGACCTCTGATGTTCCGCCGATGATGGTCTGGACCCTGGCATCCCGAAACATCCTGGAGATGGGATACTCATCCATGTATCCGTATCCGCCGTGAAACTGAAGACATTGACCCACCATGCGATTGAGCATCTCGGGGATCCAATATTTAGCCATGGATGTCTGTTGTACTACATCCCTTCCCTCGAGATGATCTATAATGAGTCTCTCCATGAATGTCCTGCCAAGCTCTATCTCGGTTGCCATCTTTGCAATCTCAAAGGCGACGTACTGAAACCTGCTCACGGGTCTTCCGAATACCTTCCTCTCTCTTGTGTATTCTATGGTTGTTTTGAGGGCTTGCTCAGCCATGAGCAAGGACCCCATGGAAATCATGATTCTTTCCTGCTGCAGGTCCGCCATGAGATACTTGAACCCCTGTCCTTCCTCACCCAGAAGGTTTTCCGCGGGTACTCTGCAGTCTTCGAATATCAACTCGGCGGTGTCATTGGTATGGAAACCGACCTTCTTGTACTTGGCGCCCTTCTCAAAGCCTGGTGTGCCGTATTCCACAACGATCAGGGACACGCCTGTAAAAGGGGGATCAGCCTTAGGGTCGGTCTTCACGGCAACCACGGCGAGATCACAGACGGCACCGCATGATATGAAGGTCTTTTGACCGTTTATGATATAGTCATCTCCGTCTCTTACGGCAGTGGTCCGAATGGCGGCCACATCCGATCCGGCATCAGGCTCGGTCATGACGATTGCAGCCAGCCTGTCTCCTGTGACACAGCCGGGCAGCCACCGCTTCTTTTGTTCATCCGTGCCGAAATGATAGATGTAAGGCACGACCACATCCGAATGAAGCACAAAAGGGAAACTCATGCACCCGTTGTTGGCGGCCTCCTCCATCAGGATGATGGAATACAGGAAATCAGCCCCGACTCCGCCATACTCTTCAGGAATCCACGGGCACAGAAAACCCTGCTCTGCAAACTTCTTCCACATTTCTCTGGGAACGGTCTTGTTCTCTTCCCATTCGTCGGTGTGCGGCGCCATCTCCTTTCGAAAGAATCGACGTGCGGATTCCCTGAATATCTGGTGCTCTTCGGTGTAGTACTTTTCCAATAAAGACATGTTTAACCTCCTCCTTAATCAGTTATTCGTTGTCAGCTGTCAATCGGCAGTCATTCTATCATTCGATTTCCGATGATCTCACCTTTGATGATCTTTTCCTCTTGATTATGTCCTCATGAGAGACGTCCGGATGTAATGTATCCCAACATAACTCCATAAGCATATTAAAAAATGATTATAAGGCGACATGTATCTCAAAGTATTGAGGACAGTCGGCTCAGTCCCTGAATTACGGCTTGGGAAAGAGCTTTTCAATTGTGGAGTCTCGTTCCTCTATGGCCTCTTTGAGCCCTTTCTTGTCCCGTATCTCCCAGAAATTGAACTCGTCGGCAGGAATTTGACTTTGCTGCATCCAGTTTATGGTCTGGGACTGGGTGAGGAAACGCCATGCCGCTCCCACGCCGCGCGCTTCCATCTGTGCATTGAGGCTTTCCTTTGCCACCACCATGCCGTCGCCGGGGCTCAAAGTGAGGGCTTCTGCATATTTTTTCACCTCTTGGTTTAATTCCCCTGAAGGCACGACTGTGTTGATAAGGCATATGTCCTCAGCCTCCTTTGCATCGATGTATCTCCCCAGGTAGAGAAGCTCCTTTGTCTTCTTGGTTCCGATGAACCATGTCCAGAGGGGGATACCCGTAAGAAGGCCCATTCGCAACGACGGATCTCCAAAGACCGCATCTTCGGCGGCAATGGTGATATCACAGGCCATAGCCAGGTAACACCCGAGCCCGAGGCAGTGTCCATGAACCTGAGCCACGGTGGGCTTTAAATAGTTGAATATATATTCCAACCTCCTGTTCCACCGGGTTCCCGCATCCAAAAGGTCTTTTGTTGAGAGACCGGCCTTGGAATCAGGGGGCATGACCTCGGAATTTCCCTCTCCTGAGAGATCCTGTCCCGCAGAGAAACACGGCCCTGCTCCTTTTATCACCATTGCCTTGATGTCGATGTCCGTTTCCTTAACCCGAAGAATGTCGTCAAGCTCTTCAAGCATACGGTCGTTGACTGCGTTCATCTTCTGCGGCCGGTTCAAGGTAATGACGCCCACCCCGTTTTCTTCTTCATAGATAATGGTCTCATATTGCATCTTCCATCTCCCGTCTTTTCATTCGGAACCCTCTTTTTTCTTCGGAGTCGCATGCATTGCCCTCTCCTGGAGAAATCCCTTCAATCCGCGGTCTTTTTTTGATTTGTAGAAGCTCACTTCATCGCGGCGAAACCTCACCCACTGGATCATGACATGGCCTTCATAATGGGTTCTCCACATGGCCCCGTATCCGGTTATATCCAACATGCCGTTTATGAACTCCTTTGTCACAGCCAAAGCTTCCGAAGACTGGGCGGCAAGCGCCTCGGCCCATCTGTTTGTCTCTTGTTCGAGCTTGTCAAGGGGGACCGCCTTGTTTATGGCACCTGTCATTTCCATATCTTTCCCGGAGAGCTCAGGCAATATTTTGCCTGCCCATTGCCTTTGGGAACCACTCGGCCATGGTCCGGCATTGTGTCCATAAAGCCCAGTTGGTGCCACGCCGAAGCCCCGAAGACCAAACTGTGCATCCTCCGAGGCAATTGTGAAATCACAGGCGGCCTGAATTTCAAGGCCCGCTCCGATGCAGTACCCGTGAACCTGCGCAATGGTCGGCTTTGGAAAATTGAAAATATCCTCATGCTTGCTGCAGCGCCGCCTCTCAATGTTGTAAAAATCTCTGACATTCGGAGCGAGACTCGGATGCACCGGTGGTGATTCCTCTCCAATGGGGCTCGAAAGGTCATGCCCTGCGCTGAAATTCGGCCCGGCGCCCCGTATGATGACGACCTTTACATTATTGTCATCGTTTGCTTTGTGCAGTCCCGCCATCAGGTCGCTGAACATGGCGTCATTGAGGGCGTTCCTCTTCTCCGGTCGGTTCAATGTGATGCGGGCCACGGGACCGTCCTTTTCATAGAGGGCGGACTGAAACTCTCTGTCCTCGTAAGGCGTCGCCTCCCACTGCCTTTTTTGATACTGGGTCTTCCATTTGGTAACCTCACGAAATGTCGTCATTTCGGGCCTCCTTCAGGTTTCGGAAAGAGTCTTTCAAAAGGGGCGTCCCTCTCCTCAATGGCGCCTTTCATGCCAAGTTTATCCTTTGTCTCCCAGAAGTTGAATTCTCCGGGGGCAAAACCCCTCCTCTGAACAGCGCTCAAAGCGTGGAGACCTGCGGAAAAACCCCAGGCCGAGCCAAGACCGGCGATGTTTTGTGCGGCATGCCCGAAGTTAAGAAAGCCCGCTTCCGCGTCGGCTCCTCCGATGCCGCCCGCATTGAGGTCCAGCGTCTCCACCACTTCATCCACTCCTTCTTCCAATTCATCTCGGGCAACGACCAGGTTCACCAAACCGATGCGAAAGGCCTCTTTGGCATTGATGTATCTTCCCGTAAGGAGCAATTCTTTGGCCTTTTTGGGCCCCACCCGCCATGTCCAGAAAGGGTTAGCCGACGCATACCCCATTCGCACTGACGGATCACCGAAAACAGCGTCATCACCTGCAATGGCTGTTCTGCACAGCATCATCAGGTCGCACCCCATGGCCAGACAGTATCCATGTACCTGGGCAACCATGTGTTTTGAAAAGCCCGAGATGCGCTGCCACCTTCTCATGAGTCGGGCATCGGTCTTGAAAAGCGGTGTCAAAGGCGACCTCAACCGGGGGTCCGGGGGCATCACCTCATCCGTACCCTCACCTGAGAGGTCCTGCCCCACCGAGAAACAGCGGCCCGCCCCTTTCATGATGACATATCTCATGTCATCGTCTGTCTCCGCCTCGTTCAGCGCTGCTTCGATCTCATCCAGCATGAGGTCGTTTATGGCATTCAGTTTCTC
>JAXHSZ010000215.1:0-31579 GCA_034190725.1 Thermodesulfobacteriota bacterium | reverse complement strand
GGAAAGATCACTTGTCACGGAGTCGTTATGGTTCTCTCCTTACGATTCTTCTACATCCTCTAAATCATCGCGTTCTGGGAGTCCGTCTGGTTTCATTTCTTCGGGGAGTCTCCGCAAGAAATCGGATTGAATTAATTTGGCCAGGTCTCGCTTCGTCCCTTCTGCATCATCTTCCACCAAATGTTTGTCAAAAAGATGATCAATGAAACTTGGCAGCACTTTTGTCATTTTTTTAGGCATAACCCTTGATTCCTCTACTGCCTTGGTCATGTTGTCTATCAGTGTCCTCACCTTATCGCCTGTTATTGGTCTCTCCTTTTCCGTGAATGTCCCCGGTTGTTCTGAAGGAATCCCTGTGATTTTAGCCATGTATTGCTGTTCTACGGACAGAGTGTATGAATGGTCTAAGCTGGCCTGTAAACCCACCACTGACCCCATATCGTCAAATTGTATTCCCTCTGCTGCAATCTCATCGATCGCACCTGAGAAAAAATCGCCTGCCAAACTTTCTATCTTTCCAAGTACTGTTTGAATATCAGCAAGTTCTTCTTCATTTAGGTCTCCCTCAAGTGTGATTAATGCCTCACTGTCAGCAACACTACGAAATGCTTCCATCTGAACTTTGGATATCATTCCATTTACATACCCCTTAGAATTGTAGCTTGAATATGACTCTCCATGCAACGAGTTGAGTGATATTGTAACTCTGTCACCCTCTGCAGTCACCAAGTCAATGTCGGCACTTTTCTGTTCCAAGATGCTTGCTCTATTCACTTCTGTTGTGTTTAGATTTCTGTGTCTGTCGAATGGATCCTGTAAAAAACCTCCCATCCCCTTGAATGGATGGTTGGAAAATGGCTGATAATTAGATTTAATACAGACAATATCTCCCATATGGAATTACTCCTCATTTTCAGTTTTTTTACATCATGCTAGTATTATCGGCGATAATCGGATAAACTTAAATATTTCGTGGTATATATGATCGGTTATGAATTTATATTTGGGAATGTATATGATGGGAGTTTTATGAAATAAACAGCTTTTATGAAGCTTTAACAGCGGTCAAATTTTATTGCGTGAAATATCTGAGCATCTGAGTGAATGTTAAGGAAGAATAGAGAATTGTCTCACATTATTATGTGACAAATAGGTCGGAATAGAGATACTGAATTGAAAGGAGATATGTTGTTCTTTCTTTATGCTCACTTGGATGCGAGTTTTACACGGATTAAAATGTAATTGCCGTTGAAGTACCTCTTTTAAAATGCTCCTAAAAAACTTGAAGCTCACAGCAAGATTTCTTATATTATATAACCTTGAAGCAAAGCGCCAGGGTCATTTGGTCACCTGTTACTTATGAGATACAGGCGACTTCTTGAAAACAAATATGAGCCTGCCAAGTCTCTGCAGGTAAAGAACTGAAAGGTTTCTCCCTAACAAAATCCGATCGGTTCTTTTTCACCCTTTTCAGAGCCTAATCCTATTCCCCTGTAGGCGGATAATTTCCTCCGTTCGTCTGGGTGAATAACACGTCTGGAATCAATCACGATGGATTGTTTCATATACCGGTTAAATATATCGGCAGGAAGCTGTTTGAACTCGTCCCATTCTGTTGCAATGATACAACAATCTGCATCTTCCAGGCATTCCTCCACACTCTTTGCATAGGCAATCTGTATGGTATCCTTGATGAATTTGTCACGAGCATTTGGAATTGACTTTGGGTCATAAGCAATAATTTCAGCTTCCTGGGAGTATAGATGATTGGCAATTTTAATACTGGGTGCTTCTCGCATGTCATCCGTATCCGGTTTAAAAGACAGGCCTAAAAGAGCAATTCGTTTCCCTTTAAGCTTCCCTCCCAGCTCTTGTTTGGCCAGAGACACTGTATGTGCTGACTGCTGCTCATTGACTTCTTCAACCGTTTCTAGCAATTTTGGTTCTCCACCTCTCAGTCGGGCAAAAGATATCATTGCTTTGATATCCTTAGGAAAACATGACCCACCATACCCACAACCTGCATTTAAAAAAGCTGGGTTGATCCTCCAATCCGCTCCAATTCCCTTCACAACTTCGTAGATATCAATGCCTGGGATAAGTTCTGCAATACAAGCCATTTCATTGATATAGGAAATGTTCATGGCCAGAAATGTATTCCGCCCATATTTTACCATTTCAGCACTTTCCAGATTCATTCGCAGAAATGGAACTGTTCCTCCTGGATAAACCTGGCTGCAAAAATCCTCAAAGAAGTCACCTGAACGCTTATCATATTCACCAATAACTACACTGTCCGGATATCTTGTATCTTCTACTGCTGATCCCTGTCGTAAAAATTCTGGACTCATACAAACACCGAAATCCTCCCCTACCGTCTTTCCTGAATGTTTTTCAAGGAGGGGAATAATTAGGGTTCGGGTTGTTCCAGGCACAATAGTGCTTCGGGCAATAATGAGACTGTACTTCTGTTTTTCACGAAGTGCCTCTCCAATGGCGATAGATGTTTCCTTGATAAACCGTAGATCAGCTTCCCCGGTCAACAGGCTTGGTGTACCTACAGAGATAAAACAAATATCTGAACTGAGGATGGCCTCTTTTCTTCCGTAGATGGCTTTAAGTTTTCCTCTTTCCACTGTCCTTTTAATGAGGTCATCCAATCCCTTCTCATAGAAAGGAGCCTGCATCTTGTTGATGGTATTCACTTTTTCTGCGTCCTGACTTGAGGCCAGTACATCAAAGCCCTTGTCGGCAAAAACAGCTGCAGCAACCAAGCCTACATATCCAGTTCCCAATATTGCAATCATCGATTTCTTGCCCGAATGCACCGTGTCCTTTAACATAATAGCTCTCTCTCCTAAAATTAAATTGATGATGAGCCAGAATCATAATCCAAGTGTGTATTCAATTGAAGTCAGTCTGAGGTCAGGTATAATAAAGCTGCCTCCTATTTGGTCTGCAAACTCTTTCTTGATATGATTTGTCCCCCTTGAGGAGGACAAATGAATTAAGTTCTCTTTTCGTTTTCTCCAGAAGAAGACACTCTATTTGAGACTTGAGGCCAGTTTCTGTGCCACAAGATTGATGGTGTTGAAAAGTTTTTCCTCTGACAAGGCCTTCACCTTCTCAAATATCATTCCTTCAGTCTCGAGGGTTTCAATATTTATAAACTTCAGTGAGACGGTATAGTAATCTCCCACTTGCCCGATGCTGCCTGAGACCATCTTTTTTACACCAAGCCCTTTGCCTGCTTTAACTGCTTCAGAATCCTCAATTATGCCGGTCATCTGAAGACCCATTTCATCCAAAGCTTCCTTGAGATTCTCGCGATTAATGATTCTAAATCTTTGAGTTTTAAGTATTTCTGAACGGAGATGTTCCGAAAGAATTAAACCAACAACAGGTGAAAGGTTGATTGTTTTGAGATCATTCACTAAAAGAGCTGCCTTCTTTATCTTTTCGGGAAGGGATGATCTCTGTTTATCAAAGTGTTGAGCCCCCGAATTGAAAATCTCAACCTCAGGTATCTTTTGATGCATATCGGCTCTTTCTACAGACTTGGGAGCATCCTCCTTCTTTTCAGTCTCCAGAACTGCTTCATTCTTTATGGTGCCCGCAGGTTGATCTTTTGGTTTAAAAATAGATCTTTCCAAAGATGCACGTTTTATGTGTTCATTTCCCTTTCTGTTAGCTGTTATAGTAAGGTCCAATTTACCCTTTTCAAACAGTTCTTTGTATAATTCTTTCCAAGTTTTTCTCCAAAATGCCGGGTGCTGAAACTTCGCTTTCTCAATTTTTTTTCTCACATAAAATCTTTCCGCCGTCTCAACATTAATCATATCAATTTCCAGGGTTACCCCTTTAAATCTGGCAACGGTTCGGGTAACAATCATAATATAGTCAAGGTAGGCCAACCTACCGATCTCTCTCGCTAATGAGTATTGGTTGCTTTTGATTTGGTAAAGAGACGGTTTTCCTGATGGGAGTACGGAATCAAAATCTTCCTTAAAAACGAATTCATAGATATCTTCTTTACTCAGAATATTGACGATTCTTCTCGTATTCACTACCTCAAATTCCTCATCAGAAATCTTAAGCCGTACATTGCTATCTGCTTCTGTGAAAACAAATGCTGTAATTCGTATCCTTCCTGGATCTTCAGGTATGGGAATCTGATGCCCAATTCTATATCGACAACTCAGAAGTGAAAAGATACAAAAACAGAGAATAAATAGAGGAAAGTGAGATTTTTTTGAATTATCCAGGAGCATTTTCATGGTTAAATATTCATCTGCTTTGACTATGCAAGAAATATCTTATTTCTGGACGGTCACGAATCGGCACTTGATAATGATAATAGGATAAATCTGATTCAGTGTCAATGATGTTTCCAGGGCTTCATGGGGACGGGCAAATTATGTTGGAAAGATTCTCTAATTTATGTTACAAGTGAAACTTGATGAACAGATCGTAACAATCAGGAGGTGTTAAAATGCCACGAATAGCCAGGATGATCGTCAAGGGAGAAAATATAGTCTATCATGTTATTTCCAGGACAGCTCTTGACGGATATGTGATAGGAGACATTGAAAAAGACTCCCTGTTAAAACTCATCAAACGAATGAGTTCGGTTTACTTTGCTGAAGTAATGGGCTTTTGTCTGATGGGAAATCATTTTCATCTTGTCGTCAGGATGCATACAGAAGAGTGTTGCTCAGATGAAGAGATACGAAAACGATTTCGGTTGTATTATGGAGATACCAAACAAGAATTGTCTGACGAACAGATCCTTTGCTTCAGAGAAAAGTGGGCTAACATATCTGAATACATGAGAGAGATCAAACAGAATTTTTCCAGATTTTACAATAAACTCCACAATAGGAAAGGTTTCTTTTGGTCTGACAGGTTCAAGAGCGTCATTGTAGAAAGCGGAGAGACTTTGGTCAACTGTCTGGCATATATTGACCTGAACCCTATCCGTGCCGGCATATGCGAGAGACCGGAAGAATATCACTGGTGTTCTCTAGGGTATCATGTGCAGGCTGATAACGAAGGTAATTTTCTCTCTCTTGATTTCGGTTTAAAGGAATTCGACGGGAATACGGATGATGAGAGGTTGATGAAGTATCGTGAATATGTGTATGAGAAAGGATCTCTTTCTCATATTGAACGTGAGAGAGGCAATGGATTCGAGATGACTGGTATTGACAGGTTCCGTTTCAGAACAAGATATTTTACGGACAGTGGAGTAATAGGGGACAAGGCGTTTGTACGCAGACATTATCAACAATTCAAACACCATTTTACTTCAAAACACGAAAAAGCTCCTAAAGGAATCAAAGGATTGGATGGTGTTTATTCCATGAAGCGTTTGTCTGAAAAGATCTGATTTATGGATGGACACACGTTAGGAATATGCAGGAAATGAGTACTCTCACTGAAAAAGCGAATTACGGCTTTACATGGCCCAACATGACCATCTTACGATGATGTGCATCTTCTTTTTGTTTATTCAACTCTTTTCGCTTTTCTCGTAATTCGTTAAGTTCTTCTTGGAGGAATCGGCGTTCTTCCTCTTTTGATTTGCCTTGTGCGCTGCCTTCTAGTGCATTTTCAGTTTCACTCCTGTCCAGCGACTTGAGCCTGTTTTTTACTTGTGTCGCTTTTTTTTGAATGGCACGTATATCAAAGAGGATGGTTTCTTCTTCCTCAGTCAGGTAATCTTTAAATAGTGTGCAAGGTGCCTCATCCAAATAAAAGCAGCTTCTTTCCAACTCATTATTTTCTTGTGATTTTTCTTTCTTTTTCACGTTGACTTACCTCCCTTTAAGAATTTCATGACCGATATATTTTTCAGGAGGTTTAGCTCTCAGAGGGCCCCAATAATATCTCTACGGTGAAACTTTTGAATCTTTCATTATTCTTGACAAGCGCATTGGCCAAATCATAACTCTCTTTGTCCTCACATTTAATATGAGTGCAAAGGCATTGCCTCTTACAGTCTTCACAATAGTAATCCTCGTTTAGTTGAAGCCCGCATATGCCACAAAATGGCTTCATTGCAAGGGATCCGTCTTTCAGACATGCTACAAAATAGTCCTTCTTCTCTTTTGTCACTTTTTCCTCCGTATCAAGTTATTTGCTATCGACATTACATTATTATGAGTCTCATGATTTGGCATTCAATAAATGCAATGTTGTGGATTGTTCCCGGTTTGCATCATAAAGATAATTACTTACACATGTGAAGGCAATAAGCAAATTGTCCTTTAAAGTACAAATATCTTCGCAGAGTGCCATTGAAATGCCATACACCTTTCAAAAAGTATAGAAGAAAGATGCCTGAGAGTAAAGTATAAAATTGTAAGTAAGGATCATTTCAACAAATGACTCTGGCGCTTTGCTTAAAGGTTATACATTTGCATTACTTTTTTCTTGACGTATTTCTCAATTGAATGATATATGATCAAGATTAAATGAGTAAGTACTTACTCAGTAATATTTCAATCGGAGAAGAAAATGGGAGAACGTCGCTTGAGCTCTGAGGAAAGAAGGGCTCAGATTGTGAGGATTTCTGCACAGTTGTTTTCGAAGAAAGGGTTTAAGGGGACGACCACAAAGGAGATATCAAAGAAGGTCGGTATTAGTGAAGCGGCAATATTTCATTATTTTCCAACAAAGAATGATCTCTACACAGCAATAATAAAAGACAGGGTAGGAGAAGAGGATGACCTCTTTCTCCCTGTTGAAGCGATGAGACAGAGTGATGATGTGAAGGTGTTTGGCGATCTGGCTGATTATCTTTTGGAGAAGAACGAGGGAGATCCCACATTCATGAGGTTACTGCTTTTCAGCATTCTTGAAGAACACAAACTTTCTGATATCTTTTTTCAGACTCATATAAGGAAGAAAGTTCAGTTTTTATCTGAATATATCGAGCAGAGGATCGCTGATGGGGCGTTCAGAGAGGTGTCTCCTTTTCTTGTGGCAAGAGGTTTTCTGGGAATGATCGTACAGTATATGATGGGTCAGGAGGTTTTTTGGAAAACGAAAGAATTCCGGAGTTCCCGTAAAGAAGTGGTAGAGACATTTGTCAAGACATTTCTTCAGGGAATAAAGAAAGAATAAAGAATGAAGAAAGAGTTGAATGAAAGGAGAAGGACGTTGCGAATATCAGGTGTGATACTTACACTCTTTTGTATTGTATCAATGACATGTATCATATCCATCGGATGCGAAAAAAGAAGCGAGAAGGAAACGGGCAACGCTGACAATACAGCTATTGAAGAGAAGGTGTTTGAGGTAAAGACTGTTCATGTTGAATTGATGGACGTGGATTACTCATTAGATGCTGTCGGATCATTGCTTCCAAACGACGATGTTACAAGGAGTTCGGAGGTGACGGGGACTGTTGAAAAGACATTCGTTGATGAGGGTGATCGTGTGAAAAAGGGCGATATCCTTCTTAAAATAAGCGATGAAACAATCAAGCTCAGGGTTGAAGAAAGCAGGTCTTTTATGAGAGAAGCTGAGGCGGCTCTGGAAAAACTCATGGCATGGACGAGAAAAGAAAGGATCAAGCAGGTGAAGGCAAATCTCGATCAGGTCAGGATCAATCTTGAGAATATCACAAAGGATTATAAAAGATACAAAGAATTGTATGAAGGTGGTGTTGTAGACAAGAGCACGTATGACACTATAGATGCCAAATTAAAGATTGCCAAAAAGAAGGTTTTGACCGCAGAAGAGGAATATCAGATTGCTTTGAGTGGTCCCACTAAAGAAGAGATTGATTTGGCGAAGGCAAAGGTGGATAGAGCAAGAGTAGGGCTGAGATTAGCCGAGAAAAATCTTAAGGATACACAGATCTCGTCTCCTATACCAGGCATTGTCAGCAAGAGGATGGTCTCGGTTGGAGAGTATGTCAAGACAGGCACTGAACTCTTCATTATTGTACAAGATGATCCTCTGAAGTTATCTTTTTCCATATCTGAGAAGTATGCTGGAGATGTGAGGATAGGGCAGACAGTAATCGCCGCAGTAAAGGCTTTCCCGGATGAAAGGTTCTTCGGTGAGGTGTACTACATAAGCCCTGAATCCGATAAGTCCACACGAAGTCTTGAAATAAAGGCAAAGATTAGCAACAAGGAGAATAAACTTAAACCAGGATTCTTCGCTGATGTGGCACTGGTCATTTCGGTAAAGAAGAATGCGATGATACTTCCTGAGGAGGCAATACTGTTAATAGCTGGAAAGCCGGCCATATACATCGTCAGGGACGGGAAAGCACTATTGGACCGCATAGAAATAGGCCGGCGGTTTAATGGAAAGGTGGAAGTGATTTCCAGTAAGCTAAAAAGCAATGACACGGTAGTTACAGAAGGACAGGGAAATCTTGTCGATAATGCCCTTGTGAGGGTAACCAAGGAGAGCTAGGAAACCATGTTTTTGTCAAATGTTTCAATTGGAAGGCCGGTCTTCACGACGATGGTTATACTGGGATTGGTCTTGTTCGGACTCATAAGTTATACCCGAATGGGTGTGGACCTGTTTCCGGAGATAGATTTCCCTATTGTTGCTGTTACAACAACCCTTGAAGGTGCCAATGCCGAAGTGATGGATACGGATGTGACCGACGTTCTTGAAGAGGAAATCAATACAATCGAGGGAATAGATATCTTGACATCCGTGAGTTCAGAGGGGGTGTCCCAGATAACGGTACAGTTCCTTCTGGAAAAAGATATTGATATTGCAGCCCAAGATGTTCGGGAGAAGGTAGCCCTTGCCAGAAGAAATCTTCCTAAAGAGATAGATCCCCCCATTGTAAATAAGTTCGATGTTGCATCCAATCCGATTATGTGGATTTCTGTTTTCGGGGACAAGCCATATAGGGAGATTGCTGACTTTGCAAAGTACCAAATAAAGGAGCGTCTGCAGACTATATCAGGGGTTGGGTCGATTCTCCTTGGCGGATTCAGAGATCGTCAGATCAGGATATGGCTCGACAATATCAAGATGGAAGCCCATAGCATCACAGTCCAGGATATCATCCGCGCTCTTCAGACAAAGAATGTTGAGATTCCCGGCGGCAGGATAGAGAGCGTCACCAGAGAGTTTATGGTCAGTATAAAAGGAGAATTCGAACGTCCTGAGGATTTTAACAAACTGGTAATTGCCGTCAGGAATGGTTCTCAGATCATGCTTCAAGATGTCGGAAACGTGGAAGATGCTTCCGAGGATGAAAGATCCATAGCCAGGTTCAACCGCAAGTTGTCTGTCGGTCTCGGTGTAAGACGCCAGTCCGGGACGAATGCAGTTGCAGTGGCCGACAGGGTAAAAGAAGAGATTGAATTGATAAAGGCTACGCTTCCCGAGGGTATCGACGTCAAGATAGCATTCGATTCTTCAAAGTTCATCAAAAATTCCATTGAAGCAGTCCAGTTCGACGTTCTTTATGGGGCATTACTCACTTCCTTAGTCATCCTTTTCTTCTTAAGAAATATAAGTACGACTCTGATCAGTGTCATAGCGATCCCAACCTCATTAATAGGTGTTTTTTCACTGATGAATGTGATGGGATTCACAATAAACAACATGACCATGTTGGGTCTTTCTCTGGCTGTGGGTATGGTGATTGATGATGCCATTGTGGTTCTTGAAAATATTTTCAGGCATGTGGAAGAGGGGGGTGAACCTTTTGAAGCGGCTTCAACAGGTGTCAGTGAAATCGCCCTTGCAGTTATGGCCGCCACCTTTTCCATTGCGGCAGTCTTTATTCCTGTGGCCTTTATGAAGGGGATCATAGGAAGGTTTTTCTTTGAGTTCGGCCTTACGATTACTTTTGCAATCCTGCTATCCTTGTTCATATCCTTTACATTGACCCCAATGCTTTGTTCCAGATTCATGCGATATAGGAAGAGTCACGGTGTTATCTATATGATTCTTGAACGATTTTTTCAACTTCTCGACTCCTTATATCGGGCGACACTCAGAGTGGCGTTGCGTCATAGGCTCATGGTTGTCTTGCTGGCCATTGTCACTTTTGTGGGAGGATTGTTTGTCACTCGCTTTATTGGAAAAGAGTTCAGTCCTTCCCAGGACCGAAGTGGTTTTGTTGTGCGGATAGAAAGCCCGTTGGGGTCTTCTGTAAAGTACAGTGATGAGTTTCTGAAAAGGGTGGAAGCCGAGGTGTTTCGTCTCCCTGAGATTTCACATGCCTTTGCCGCTATCGGGCTTGGTCAAACCCAGGAAGTGAACAAGGGGCTTTTCTTCGTTACCCTCAAAGACAGGAACAAACGTGATAGGTCTCAACAGGAAATCATGGTTTCCACAAGAGAAAAATTGAGCTCCTTTCCCGGGCTGGCATACAGTGTTGAAGAAATCTCCCTACTCGGTGGAGGGGCAAGAAATGCCGCCATCCAGTTTGTTATTACAGGGCCGAGTACCGATAAACTCTCAGAGTATTCAGAGGAGATCATGCGGAGGCTTACGGAGACCCCAGGATTTGTGGATATTGATTCGGACTTTGAGATTACAAAACCCGTAGTAAATGTCTTCATTGACAGAAATAAGGCAAATGACCTGGACGTGGATGTCCATTCACTGGCCTCAACGATTCAGGCATTAATCGGTGGTATCAATGCAACTAAATTCAAAGAGAAGGATAAACGGTATGATGTGAGGGTCCGTTCAATAGGAGAATACAGAGAGAATCCAATGGATATAGACAGTTTATTGGTCAGATCTTCAAAAGGTCATCTCGTGCGATTGAGTAATTTGGTTCGTATCGAAGAGGGGGCGGGACCTAATTTAATCAATAGATACAACAGGGAAAGATCCGTCACAATATTTGCTAATCTTGATGACATCCCCCTTGGAACCGCTCAATCCATCTTGAATAATATCGCTTCCCAGGTAATCCCAAAAGACTCCATATACAAGACGAGTTACACAGGCCGTGGGAAGGCATTCATAGAGTCCTTTGAGTACCTATTGTTTGCTTTAATTTTAGCTGTTATTGTTGTGTACATGGTCCTGGCCGCCCAATTTGAAAGTTTCATTCATCCATTTACAGTCATGCTTTCATTACCCCTCTGTCTCATTGGGGCCATCGGCGCGTTGCTTGTTACCGGAAGCACTCTCAATATCATGAGCTACATTGGAATCGTTATGCTTATGGGGATTGTGACAAAAAATGCCATACTCCTTGTGGATTATACTAACACCCTTATCAAAAGGGGAAGAGAGAGGAATGAGGCGGTCTTAGAGGCAGGACCTGTCAGATTGAGGCCGATTCTTATGACCGCGATAACGACCATTGTGGCTGTGTTGCCTGTTGCCCTGGCATACAGTGAGGGAAGTGAAGCAAGGGCACCCATGGCCAGGGCCGTAATCGGCGGTATGGCTACGTCCACCTTTCTGACTCTTCTGGTAGTGCCTGTGGTCTACACACTCTTCGATGATCTTGGAAACTTCATCAAGAGAATATTCGGCAAAAAAACATCAGGAGGATTTACTGATAATGCAGTCTAAATACCTGTATTTTACTGGACTGATCTTGTCTGTATTCAGTCTATCGGTTGGTCATTCATGGGCTTCTCCACTTACTCTCGACTTAAATGAGAGTATCAGCCTTGCTTTGCAGAACAATCACCAAATAATGATCTCGGGAGAAGATCGAAAAATAGCCGATGAACAGATAGGAGAAGCACGCTCAGCAGCCCTTCCTGAGGTTAAAGCAACCGGAGAATATAAACGCATCGATGAACCTTCCACTTTTGGTGAAAGCATTATAGGCAGGAGAGACAATTTCGCTGTAAATCTTGGACTGGAACAACCATTGTATACAGGTGGACAAGTCTGGAGTGCTTTAAAAATTGCGAATCTGTATAAAGCCTACTCCGATTTGGGGAGTAAGATGTCGGAAAATCAGGTAATATTCTCTACAAAGAAGGGATATTATACGGTACTCTTTCTCAAAGAGTTGGTAAAAATCAGGGGGGAATCCGTAAAACTGCTCAAGGAACACCTGGAGATAACAAAAAAGAAGTACAGGGCAGAGTTGGCGTCACACTTTGAGGTCCTGAGGGCCGAAGTTGAGTTGGCAAATGCAAATCCTGATCTTATCCGGGCAACAAATGAGTTGTCTGTAGCAAAAGACACTTTTAAGAAACTTCTTGGTTTGGACTTGACCACTGAAATTACTTTAAAGGGCAGTCTCTATTATGCCCATGATGAAATGATTTCCCTTGAATATGCTCTAAAAATTTCAGAAAAGGAACGTCCTGATCTCGGTCAACAGAGACTCGTCAAAGAGATAAGCAGAGAGAATATCACAATTAAAAAAAGCGGATACAGACCGAAGTTTTCTCTATTTGCCGACTATTGGGGGATATCTCCTCAATTCGGATCAAGTGAGCTCGATTGGGACTGGGGCTGGGATGCAGGTATAAGAGCAGAGATACCCATATTCAGTGGATTTGCCGTGAGGAGCCAGGTGAGTCAGTCCCGGATAGAGAAGAGGAAGACTGAAATAGGATATAAGGATCTAAAAGAAAACATACAGCTTGAGATCAGAACCGCGTTGAACAATATTGAAGAGGCCCGCCAAAGGATTCAATCTCAAGAGAAAAATGTTGAGCAGGCAAAAGAGGGTTTGAGGATAGCGGAAATAAGGTATAAGAATGAGGTCTCTCCACAGATCGAGGTCATGGATGCTCAGGTTGCCCTCGCTGCTGCACGTGTGAATTATTTCCAGGCGATTTATGACTATAAGGTCACCTATGCTCAACTCGAACTGGCCATTGGCGGAGACCTCACTGATGTGAGAGAGAAGTAAAAAGTTTAGCTTTTTGAAAAGAGTCGCTTCAACGGCAATCAAATTTTAATCCGTTCTAAACTCGCATTAAAATTTGACCGCCGTTGGAGCTTGCTGATAGCTTCCTCTTTCATAGCACTAAAATACAATATAGAGAAAGAAGCAAATAAACAAAAAGGTACGGAATATGATGTTGTCTGATGACTCCATCTCTTCATTAATTTCTATTGGGGAGAGAGGTTTTTACTTTCAAAGGTTGCAGGATATCTACCGAGAAATTCCTCAGACCATATGCAAATGTTGTGGTGAATGTTGCAGGCATGGTCCAAGAGTATACATGACAGAATACCTTCATATCTATAGAGCGATGAAGAATATGTCGCACGATAAATTCAGTCAGATTGTCAAGAAGACAATCCGTTACGGGTTTTTGTCCCTTGTTGACACGTCTTTGAGTTGCCCGTTCCTGGAGGATGGCAAATGTATCATATATGATCATAGGGCATTTAATTGTAGGACATGGGGACATTCCTCGGAAGAAGAATACTATTTTTATATTGAGAAAGCCAGGAAAGAATTGGAGTCAGAGAGGGACTTCTGGTTAAATCACTTTGAAATCCAGATTCCTGATAGTATTGTACATGGCCATAAGACATTTTGCACAAATATGAAGTTGACAGGAAGTGCTCAGCTTACAGCTGAAAAAAGAAAGTTGCAGGAAGGAAAGATTGAAAGGCTTGAAAATTTGTTCATACAGGAGAGTATGATGCCTGATGAAGGTGGGGTCTTGGAACTTCCTCTCTTCATATGTCTCACTTTTATCGGATCGGCTCAGTTTTTCAATAGCCGTCCCCGTATAATGAAGGAATACCTTGAGAATGGAAACTCAGGATTTTTAGAAGAGTTGATCACGATTCATTTTAATGGTTGACAATTAATCAAATAACAGAGAGAATGGGATTCCATTTTTTTTAAATGAGTTACGAGAGATCTCTGTAACTTTATGTTAAAAATGAAAGGGGGAACAGTATGTTTGTAAAGGACGTCATGACGACAAATGTGGTGACCATACCGAGTAGTACATCCATTGCCGATGCAAAGAGGATCATGAAGGCACACAAATTTCGTCGTTTACCTGTGGTAGATAAAGGGAAGCTTGTGGGTATAGTCACAGAGCACAGATTGGAAAGCGTTTCCCCTTCAAAGGCCACATCCCTTTCGGTTTGGGAGGTAGGATATCTTCTTGAAAAAACGACTGTAAAAGAGATCATGGAAAAACATATCACCACAGTAAGTCCTGATATGACCGTTGAGGAAGCAATAGCATGTGCACAGGCAAATAAAGTAGGGGCCTTGATAGTCCTTGAAAACGGTAGGGTTGAGGGTATACTCACCACAAATGATGTTTTTTATAAGATTGTGAACAAAGTGCTTGGAATAGGTAAACCAGGAACGAGAATCGAGGTCACAGGGGCAGGAGAAGGCAAAGCATTGGAGCAAGTAGTCTCTTGTGTGAATGAGCAAGGTTTAAAAATTGTGACACTTCACGTTGTCGCCCCACCTGAAAAAGGGAAAAATAACTTGATCGTTCACGTAGATACCGAAGACGTCACTAAGCTTGTTGATGAATTGAAGGGAAAAGGATATGCTGTATCTGTGAGGAGCAGATAATCGTTTGTTCTTCATCTCATTGGTTACATTCTGTTTTCAATTTCCAAAGGGAACACGTTCAATATTGCAAATAAAGCGGGCCGCTTCATTAATGGCCCGCTTTTTTGTTGGTGCTGTATTGAGAAGACAAACTTTTGCACATGACAAACTGAGGAATCACCAATACACTATATATTGTGGCATAAATTTGAAATATACATTTTGTTGTACTTTTGTCTTTACAATAAAAAAAAACAATGGTATCTTGTTTTTCAAGTTTTGTAGCTATATTAAGGGTTTGGATTCATAAGATGTGTATGAATCTATTTCAGCACTGAACAAGGGGTGACAGTCCAACTGGAATAGAGAGGTCTTTGAGTATGAAGATAAAGGAAGTGGAAGCTTTAGGGTTTAAGTCATTTGGGGAAAAGACGACTCTTTCCTTCCCTCCTGGTATTACAGCTATAGTTGGACCCAATGGTTGCGGGAAAAGCAATGTTATGGATGCTATTCGATGGGCTATGGGGGAACAGAGTGCCAAACAGCTCAGAGGAACCCTTATGGAGGATATCATCTTTAACGGGAGTGAAGAGAAAAAGCCTGTAGGCATTGCCGAGGTCTCATTGATCTTTTCAAACGACAACGGAATGGTGAAGCCGGAGTATAAGGATTTCAGTGAGATCCAAGTGACTCGACGTCTCTTCAGATCAGGGGAGAGCGAATACTCCATTAACAGGGTTCCCTGTCGGCTCAAAGACATCACAGAACTTTTTATGGATACAGGCGTAGGAACGAAAGCCTATTCAATGGTGGAGCAGGGCAAGGTTGAGAGAATTATTAATTCAAAGCCCCAAGACAGGAGATTTCTTATTGAAGAGGCAGCAGGCATAACAAAATACAAGAGTCGGAAAAAAGAGGCCTTGGGTAAGATCGAATCAACAAAACGTAATTTGGTACGGCTTTCTGATATCATTGGGGAAATCAGTAGGCAGTTAAACTCTTTGAAAAGACAGGCCAAAAAGGCAGAGAGATATAACTCGATTACAAAAGAAGTAAGAGAGACAGAAATTGCATTTTCCCTGAATGATTACAAAAAGCTCTTAAAGGAGAAAGAGGAAAAGAGATGTCATAGAGAGGCCTTGCTTGCCACAAAGGTCGGAATTGTATCGAAGATACAGATCAGTGAAAATCAACTGGAGGGAACCAAGATCAGATTATTGGACTTAGAGAAAGAAGTAAATGAAACTCAAGAGAGACTTTTTAGTATAAATAACTCCATACAAAGAGATGAAAGCAAAATAGAGTATGGCAACAAGGATTTGGAAAGGCTTCAAAAGCAACGGATTCGTGTGGAAGAGGAGAGAAAGAGGTTTGGTTCACAATTGGAAGCCACAATAAGAGAAATCCAAGAACTGAAGAAGAAGAAAGAGAATATTTATTCCATTCTCGTCTCTGAGGAATCGAAGCTGGTGGAGAGAGAGGAACAATTCCAAAGATTGGAAGAATATTATGAAGCTTCAGCAGAAAGGATCGAAACAGAAAAGGCTGACCTGGTAGAGTTTCTGACTGAGGCGGCAAACCTGAAGAATTCCGTAACCTATCTGGAGGATCAAGAGAAAGACTTTATTGAAAGGGAAAGAAAAAGCAGAGGTGATTTATTGAATGTAAAAGAATCAATCAAAGAATTAGAAGAGAAAGAATCTGTACTTGATAAAGAGCTGGAAGAGCTTGAGGAATCCAGGGATGGATTACGGGATGAAAAAGCGAAGAAGTTTGAAGAGATGGAGGCTCTCCAGCATGTTGCAGAAGAGAAGAGGAAAATCATAGAAGATCTCAGAGGGGAATTCAATGAGAAGAGTGCTCGATTACGTTCTTTGAAGGAACTCCAGAAAAACCTTGATGGATTCGGGGAAGGGGTTCGTTCAGTGATGGTAAATCACAAAAGAAACCATCCGGAGCACAATGGTATTTATGGTATCGTGGCCGACGTGATTGAAACTGCTCCTGAGTATGAGACAGCTTTAGAGGCGATCATGGGAGAAAAACTTCAGTCCATCATTGTTCAGAGTCAGAAACAAGGGGTGGAAGCCATAGAATACTTGAAAACCCAATCTGCCGGAAGAAGCAGCTTCATTCCTCTCAACTTAAGAGAGTGCAAAGGTTCATCCTGTCAAGTGCCTTCTTCAAATACAAAGTTTACTTATTTAAAAGACCTGGTCGAAATAGAGGAAGATTTTCATAATATTGCCGATTACTTGTTGTCCAAAGTACTGATAGTGGAGGATTTGAGAAAGGCTCTGGAATTCTGGGATGGAAATCGCTTTGACGGCACACTTGTTACATTAGATGGAGATGTGATAGATTCCCATGGTGTGCTTACCGGAGGGAGCAGGGATACTGTTTCTGCCGGGATATTGCAAAAGAAGAGAGAGATAAAGGATTTGGTGAAGGTAACGAATAAGATAAGGAAAGAATGTGCGAAAGTTGAAGATGATCACAGACAGATCAAAGAGTCAATTTCCTCAACTCAAAAACATATGGAAGAACTGGGTACCCAATTGTATGCTCTGGATGTTCGGGGCCTTGCACTTGAAAATGAATTGTCTCAGGTTCGTTCGGAGTCGGGTCGATTGACAGAAAGAACGGAAATATTGAGCTTCGAAAGAGAACAGTTACTCGTTGAGGTGGAAAAAATACAATCCAATCTATTGGAAACGCAAAAGAAATTGGAAGAAACGAGCCATTTCAGAGAGGAAAAAGAGAGGTTCATTGAAAATCTACAGGAAGAAGAGAAGAAAAGAAGAGATGAAGTTGATCAGTTGAGGGATTATCTAACAGATTCAAAAGTGAGAATAGGTTCCTTAAAGGAGAGACTTGAAGCTGCATCTCTTCAATTAAAACGGATGAAAGAGATCGAAGTGAGAATCGATAGAGACATAAAGAACAAAGAGAGAGAAACACAGGGAATAAAAGGAGACTATATTGAAATTATTGAAAAAATAGAGAACTCCAGAACGGATCTAGAGGAGTTGCTTGAAGTTCATAAAGAGTTTCAGGCTTCCCTGGTTGTGAAGAAGGCAGAATTGGAGGATAAGATCGAGCTGGTTCAGCAAGAGGAGAAAGCCTATAAGACATTACGAAATGAGCAAGAGGAGATTGATGGAGAGTTAAATGACTTGAACCTTCAGATCACAGAGATAAATCTTTGTATTTCACACCTGGAAGAGAAAATAGAAGAAAAATACAAAGTGAAACTTCACTCTATCTCTTGTGACTATAAAGACAGTTTTACAAGAGAAGACATGAATGATAGGCTATGTGAGCTTAAGGAGTCCCTTGAGAGGATGGGTGATGTAAACCTCACGGCCATAGGTGAATATGAGGAATTGAAAGACAGGTATGAATTCCTGATAAACCAACAAGAGGACCTCACACAATCTTTAGAGTCTCTTCAGACAGCTATAAACAAAATCAACCGAATAACAAAGAGTAAATTTCATGAGACCTTTATAGCCGTAAATAAAAAATTCAAAGAGATTTTCCCGTGCCTATTTAACGGAGGGAGAGCCGGATTGATGTTAACCGATGCGGATGACCTGCTGGAGACTGGGATTGATATAGTCGCACAACCCCCGGGCAAGAAACTTCAGAATATCAATCTGCTCTCTGGTGGGGAGAAGACATTGACAACTATCGCATTGATATTTTCCATATTTTCCATAAAACCGAGTCCTTTCTGTCTTCTTGATGAAATTGATGCTGCGCTGGACGATCTCAATATTGGAAGATATACAGAGTTGTTGACAGAAATGTCCGAGGATTCACAGTTTATCATTATTACCCATAACAAGCGTACCATGGAAGTGGCCGACACTCTCATAGGTGTGACCATGGAAGATCCTGGAGTCTCAAAACTCATTTCAGTGAAGATGAACTGAGCGCCTCAGCTCTTTAATCACAATCTATAAATGGAGGATGTAAATATGGGGGTTTATGTCGAAAACCCGGACTGCCTGACAAATGCTGAAATTATTGTTGGAATCCCTTCGTATAATGAAGCCGATGCTATTGCTTATCCTACGGATGTTGCCAGTCGAGGGCTCATTGAATATTTTCCTGATAAAAAGTCGGTCATAATAAACGTTGACAATAATTCGCCGGATGGGACGAAGGGCGCCTTTCTCAATACACCAACATTGGTTCCCAAGATATATATCTCTACGCCCGAAGGAGTGAAAGGCAAAGGAAATAACCTTAGAAATCTGTTTGAAGCGGCTGTGGAGCTTCAGGCCAATGCCGTGGTGGTGGTGGATGCCGACTTAAAGAGCATTACACCACAATGGATTCAATACCTTGGAGAACCACTTTTCACAGGTTTTAACTACGTCAGCCCCATCTATGTTCGCCATAAATATGATGGTTCTATTACCAATCATATTGCCTATCCGATGTTAAGGACCCTTTTCGGGCTCAGGGTAAGACAACCCATAGGGGGAGATTTTGGGTTTTGCGGAAGAATGGCCAGATGTTTCCTGTCGGAAAAACTCTGGAATGAAAAAATAGCCAATTTTGGAATCGACATATGGATGACGACTACGGCTATTGCCAGGCGATTCAAAGTATGCCAGACCTTCCTGGGGTCACCCAAGACCCATCGCACCAAAGACCCTGCAAAGGATCTCGGTCCTATGTTCAGACAGGTGATTATGACCATTTTTGACCTCATGATAGATTTCGAATACCTCTGGAAAGATACTTCGGCAAGCTTACCAAGCAATATCTTCGGATTTGGCCTTGGTGTAGATGAAAAGCCTCCGGAAGTGAGTGTTGATATGGATGCTCTTTACAATAGTTTCACGTCCGGCTTTGACCAATATGGAGAGTTGTGGGAAAAGATCATCCCTCAACCGGAGTTGATTGAGGTGAGTAAAACCAGGAAGCTCAAGAGGGAACAGTTTTATTACCAAAGTGACCTATGGGCAAGAATCTTGTTCAGTTTTGCCATTGCCTATAGAAACAATGTGATCCCACGAGAACAGATCCTTGATGCTATGGTTCCATTCTATCATTCAAGAATTCTGTCATTTGTCAATAAGACATATCATATGGATACAAGAGAGTGTGAAGAATATTTTGAGAGTATTGTCAGGGTATTTGAACGTGAGAAATACTATTTGATACAACGCTGGGATGAGGATCAAAGAAAATTAGGTCAGAAGTTATTCGTATGCAAGGTTCCGTAGATTCTCGGAGATTTCATAATGAGTGTTCATCCAGAAATGAAATATTTTTACACGATCAAGGAAGACGAAAATTTTAACTGCAGGAATACATTTTATTCAGCAATTCTTTTAATTTTTGTGATAACTCTTTCATATCAAAAGGTTTCTGGATGAAACCATTGCAGCCTCGATTCAGTATTTCTATCGCCTGTCCGTTGATACTGTACCCGCTTGAGAGTATAATCTGAATTTCGGGATTGATTTCTTTGAGTCTATCATATACCTCGCCACCATTCATTTCGGGCATAATCATATCCAGGATGACCATATCTATTTTCTTTTTATCTTTCCTGTAAATGTCTATGGCTTCTTTTCCGCTTGCGGCGGTTAACACGTTGCACCCTAATGCTTTCAGCATTCCCTTGCCCACATCTATAATCATCTCCTCATCATCCACAAGAAGAACAGTTCCAACATCATTCAAAATGACTTCTCCTGTTTCTTTTTTCTCTATGACCTTCTTTTCAGATACAGGCAGATAGATATTGAAAGTTGTTCCTTCACCCTTCTCACTGTAAACGTTGATGGAGCCTCCATGGTTCTTGATGATCCCATAGGCTGATGCCAATCCCAATCCCGTGCCTCTGCCCATCTCTTTTGTGGTAAAGAACGGCTCAAATATCTTCTGACGGGTTACCTCGTCCATACCGATCCCGGTGTCGGATATGGATATCTTCACATAATTGCCTGGCTCAACCTTGAAAAGTGTGACAGAGTTCTCACCAAGGATGATGTTCTCTGTTTCTAAATAGAGTTCACCACCTCCAGGCATTGCCTGCCAGGCATTTACAAAAAGATTTAATAACGTTTGACCAATCTGGCCTTGATCCACTTCAACAGTCCAGATATCTTTCTGATATTTTCCGTGAATCCTGATCTCCTTTTTAGTACGGCCAAACATTCCAGAGGTTTTCTTGATCAATTTGTTTATATCCGTTGGTCTCACATCATATTTCCCACCCCTGGCAAATCCCAAAAGCTGTTTAGTAAGGTCCGCACCGTTTTGAACGTATTGTTCGATGTTTTTCAATCTCTCATAATCCGGGTGAGTCATATCTTTGTCAATGAGCATTAAGGAGGCATTCCCTTGAACAGCCATGAGAAGGTTGTTGAAGTCATGTGCTATGCCGCCGGCTAAGGTGCCGAGTGCCTCCATCCTCTGGGCTGCTTGGAATTGTGTCTCTAGCTTCTTTCTCTCAGTAATATCTGTGAGATTAACCACCATTCCCACTGGTTCTCCTTCATGTCCCTCGATGAGTGAACCGCTTAAAAGAATATCAAGAGTACGTCCGTCTTTAGTGAATCTTCTGGTCTCCATTCTTGTTGGTTCTTTATTGCCATAATACTTCTCATAGAGCTCTCTTATCCCTGTAAAAGTTCTCTCTTTTTCATTGTCAGGGACAAAGGGAATTTGCCTTCCTCGCAACTCCTCCAACGTCCACCCAAAAACCTGAGTAAATGCAGGGTTCAAATATTGCGGATACCCTTGGTTATCATACACCACAATAGGATCAGCACTTGCCTCAAAAATGGCCCTCAGCCTTTCTTCGCTCTCTTGTAAAGTTTTTTCAACTCGTTTCCGTTCAGTGATATCGCGGATTGCCACAACCCTTACTGTACGTCCGTCATAAATAGCATTTTTAGCGCAGATTTCTATTGGCAAAATTGAGCCATCTTCCTTAATGCAGGCAGCTTCATAAGGCAATTCATATCCGGAACGAAATTTCTGAACTATCAAATCTATGTATTCAGGTGCTACAAAACTTATCAAGTTCTCTCCAATGCCTTCAGAATACTTGTATCCTAGCATCGTCTCGAGGGTCTTGTTCATATCAATAATTTCCCCTCTATCATGAATAAATATGCCTTCAAAACTTGCTTCAGACAGTCTTCTGAACCTCTCCTCGCTCTCCCGAAGCAACTGTTCTGTCCGCTTCTGTTCGGTGATGTCTATCAGTGTTATAAAATCAGCAAATTTCCCCTTATACAGTATTGTCTTTGAATAATTTTTAACCCATCTTACTTGTCCGGTCTTGGTAACAACCTGATATGAATACTCAGGAATAACATCTTTTTCTCCCTTTTGTTTCTTTCTTCCTTGTTCCATAATGAAGGATAAATGATCAGGGTGAATGACTTCTGCAATTTTATTCCCCGTCCAATTTTTGATATCTTCTATTGAATATCCAATGATCTCAGCAACTGCTTGATTAATATACACAATTGAACCACTCTGTAGGATCAATATGGCCAAATTTGATTGCTCTGAAATCAGATGAAATTTTTCTTCACTCTCCAGCAGTGCCTCCTCAGTCCGCTTGTGCTCTACAGTTTCCTTTTCCAGTTCCATAAGCCTTTGTTCCAGCTCCTTATAGGTCGGTTTTCTAAGCATTCGGATATCCTCCAAAAAATAAAAAAAGGCTCATACAATCTTCCGTCAATGTATGAGCCGTCCACATTACATGCGGATTCTCTCCCAGGAGTTTTTTATTGATTTACATCAGGTGTAAGCATGTGAAAAATAATATCATCAGATTGTCCTTACAACTGATTAAAGGGGAGTATATTCGTTTTGATGCAGAAGTATGATACGCATAGACTCTTGATTATTCCTTTCCCTTTTTTCGAATCAATACCACATCTCTTCCAGATACTGATGTTCCATCTCTGAGCTCAAAATCCAAATACAATGTCATCAAATCCCCATCATTGACAGGTCCCAATGCAGCGACAACTGCTTGCGTATCAAATTTGAGGATCAGGTCGACCCTCCCATCAGGTCCGGCATCTGTGCATTCATAGGTATCCTGTTCATCAATACAAGGTCTGAATGGCGTGGTCATATCCTCCCAGGCCCAACGCAGAGGTGGAACGCCTTCCAATGTAATGGTTCTGAGGTTGATCCTGGATGGATGGAATCCGATGCCTGATACGGCAACAGGGATGACTCCCTTGCCATTGACATTCATGGGATTAGGGCATGATCCTGGCTCTATATCCAATGTTATTGCTGAGACAGAAATTCTGACCCAACATAATTCGTTGGAGATGACCCACGGATCATCAGGAAGAATACCACTTCTTGTCAGGTCTGACATGGCTTTGCTGTATCTCGCCTTGACACCAGCAATGTGGCAGGGATAATCATCGAATGTTCCTGTGTAATTCAGCAAAAAAGCCATCTCATCATCAACAAACTTCCACGTCGTAACATCTGAAGAATAACATACAAACATTTGCAGGCATTAAAAAACGTTTCCTTTTCACCTTCTCAACCTACTTTTCTTCAACAAGTGAATACTGTGACCGGCCGAAATATAAAATTCAAATAAGAGTATTATCTTTAACAAATTATCTTGGCACTTTACTTCAGGGCCATTTGCTGAACTTTTACAACTTTATAAGTATACCACACAATTCCTTAAATGAATATATTATAATTATGATCTAAAAAAAGGAAGGCGGAAGGCGCATTTCTCTTCTGAAATGGGTGATATTTTTTATTTGAAATCTGGCTTGCATTCATGGTAAGTTAATACATGATGACGTAAGAAGTAATAAGTGGACTCCTGTTCGCTCTTCAAAGAGTGCCGATATGAAATGTGATGAATGCAATGTAGAAATAAGTCATGATGAGAAACGGGAACACCTCGGTTAAATGTTGTGCGAGGACTGTTATATTTGAGTTTTAAAGGAAAGGAGGTATAAGAAATGCAATGCGATCGATGTGGTGCTGAGTTGGAAAAAGGTAATATCTTCAAGATACGTTGGGAAAAGGTCTGTGAAGAGTGTTATATAGATAACTCGATGCCTAAACATCCATGTGATCCAATAAAACAAATGAACATGGAGAACTTCATGGAGACAATGAAGAAATCGCCCATGGAGGAACTTTCGGAAAGGCAGATGAAAATTTATGATTTTGTCAAGGCAAAAGGAAAAGTGACGCCTGGAGAAATTGCCAAGGAGTTTCATTTAAGAGAGTTGGACCTTATGCAGGACTTTATCGTTCTCAGGAGACTCGGATTGGCGAAAGGCACAAAGGAGGGCAGTACTGTATATTACACAGTGTGGAATTAATACATGTCCATCCATAAATGGCTGTTTTCCTTATTCTCTACGTCAGACTCGGATTTTAATCCTCGAAATATGTTCCACTATTCTCCGGTTTAATTTTTCGGACCGAACAAATCCGACCTTAATTTGAGTTCCCATATTTAGGTCAGATTTAAATGGACTGACTGAATAAAATCAGGGGAATAGGAGTACCTATTTCGGGGATTTTTTGATTGAGGAGCATGCAAAGATGCCCTGAAGATGGACTTAAAATTAAGTTGTTCTTATACAGATCATGTGAACAGACTTGGACCGACCTCTCTCTGTTGAGGATTTCAACAATAATTTATAAGTGGATTTTCTGGAATCTCCCATTTGTGCTTGTTCTTTACAAATAGAGCTTGGTATCAGCAATGATCTCAAATATTCTCTCATAATAATAAATTTTCTCATTTAATTAGAATTAATAGTAACCAGAACTGATTCATATTACTGAAACAATAATACCTTATTATTTGTTGGAAATGAGATATTTTTTTACACTAACACAGATAAACTGCGTTAAAGTTTTTTTAAGATATACCGACAAATATCTGTGGCAAGATGTTGAACGAGCCTACTGAGTTCAACATTGAAGTTCCGCACAAAAAAAGCCGGCAAAATTAGCTTCCATATTGAGTGCCCATCCACAAATAGCTGTTTTCCACAATCTCTTCATCATACTCAAATGTAGGGGCACATTGCGGTGTGTCTATACATAATCAATGTATTCCTGAGGTAAACATCTTCATTTCCCTTGACTTTGCAAAAAATATCTCATTTTGAATGGACACTTTTTCAATCAGATTTTATGCTCCGATCGAACGAAATCGCAGAAACAGGAGAACCTGCTTAGAGGACTTTGTGATTAAAGAGCGGATAAAACGGTCTTAAAATGAGATGCTTTAAAGGCATGCTTTTTTTGTGCAGACAATCAGGGTTTGTAAATGAATAACTGTTATACACAGACATTCATGTCGAGGTCGGATTTGCTCGATCTATAAGCACAAAACCGGATTAAAACACTCACATATTTATAAGGTTTTTGTGATTAAGGATCGGACAAATATTGCCTCAATATGGGATGCATCGAGATGATAGTTACTCTTTTACAGTCCCTCACTTGAGTTATAGAAACTCAAATGAATGACTTGAGTAAAGGAGGTTAACAATGAAGGAGGGAACAACGCACAAGCAAAGAACATGTGAGAGACCAGTGAGTCTGGGACACGGTGAACAAAGTCACTGTTCCGGATCGATACAGGTCACAATAACAGAAGACAATCCAATAACTATGAATGGCTGTTTCCGTAGCATTTATTCTGGGAAATTGTCATTTTTGAAGTCAGGGATTGTCTTATTGATTTTTATTTTCGTGACTGCATGCAGTGGTGGCAACAGTGACGATACCGGAAGCAACGGCACATCTGACACGTCCGGCACATCAGCAGGGTCCGGTATCAGGGTACTGGGGTCATTCTCCGGGATGTCAGGAGCTTCTCTGAATGCCGTATTGAAAACCATTGTTCGTGCTGACTTCAATGATGATCCGTCGCTTTGCCCGGACGAGACAGGAGGGGGAGTTTCTGCAAGTACTACCCCCACAAACTATATCGTTGCCCTGAAGAAATTAACTCTTTTGGGCGATACGGGGACAACTGACTATGTGCTCTTCGAGGCTGAGGATGCAGAAGAAGCGTATGTAGTTGATTTCCTGAACGATGATGTGACTTTTTTCTCTTCTGATGATTATCCTGACCCGGGGACCTACAATGGTTTTGAAATAGAAGTTTTTTACATAGAGATGGAAATTCCTATGATCATTCCAGCCATCAGTGATACAGAAGAGAATTATAATACAAGGGGGTATTTTGATACTGTTGGAAACTGTGTAAAGCGTGATGTTACGGTCTTTTATGATTCGGACGAAGATGGTACCGAAGAAGAATACTGGATTGATCGCAAGAATGATTCCCCCACTGCGTTTGAACTGATTTCAGTGGAGAATTCTCATCCTGATCAGGTGCTTGATTTATGGGCAGATGAAGATTTCTGGGATCGAGATCCTGTAACGATTTCTACTGATGACACATCTTATGGCACAGACTTCCGTTTTGAGTTAGCCGATGGCTCGTCCGGTCTTACTATTTCGGAAAGTACATCAGGTTTGTATACAGTAACACTCAATTTTGATGTTTCATTTACGTTCACTTTCTGGGAATATCTGGAAACCGGAGATTCAGCGGAAGCTGATGGGACATTCATGGTAGGCTTCGACTGTGGATACAGAATAATGTTTCCAAACGTAGTGATTTCCGTTGAATCAGATGAAGGAACTGAGTGACGGGTTCCAGATCATATGTACCACTGTGTCCACCCAGGAATGAAATATTTTTGCAAGATCAAGGAAAGCGAAGATTGTAACCGCAGGAATGCATGAGGTATGTGGGGGCACATTTCCATGTGCCCCTATATCTGAGTCTGATGCAGAAATTATAAAAAGAGCCATTCATTGATGGCCACTAACTGTCCATTGTTCATTACAATTAACTACAATACATCATCGAGTATTCCCACCGATAACCAAGTGAAATTCAATATACAGAAATCTATACTTGAATTCAATTCCAATCGATGAGAATGAGACCTATGCCTATCCGATTGATCCTGTGGTTGTAATCCAGCAGACTCTCACCATACCCCGCGAAGTACTGAACATAACCACTGACCCTCTCAATAAGCGGAAAACTCCATTCAATTTGCAGGGCGCTTCGATTGTCATGAGACCGGAGGTTGTTACGAAACATAGCTCCAAATCTATGTTTATTCCAAAAGTAATAGCCCAAGAACTCCCCATATCCGAAATAATCATCAGTGTCGGGATTATCATCTTCTCCTGAACTCTCGGGCACCCGGTACCATGTCTTCATAATCAGAGTGAAACTCTCCTTCTCAAAACCGAAACTCCCTACAATACGATTCCAACTCCGAGAGAGTGGTTGAGATCGCCCATTGGATTGATGATTAAAACCTAAAGTTATCATGCGACATTTCATTCCCAGAATGTCAAAATCTGTTCGAAAATTCAGAAGCAACTCAGGCTCATAATTTGTCTCTCGGAACGGAGAAGATTCTTCAGTGTTGTAAAGCTGCCAGAAAGATTGTTGAGTATATCCAAACCAGAGATCCATGTCCAAGCCAAGAATGTCCTGCCAGAGTTTCGATTTCACACTTATTCGAAACTTGACTTCCATCTCTTTGACATCACTGCTTGGGGAAGCCTCTTTGATGGGATCTTCATTTGGCGAGGTATTGTAAGAAAGGGGCAGGAAGTACGAGGATTGATGAGGTATAATGGAGTATTTTTCCTGTCGTTTATCTCGATCCAGGTCCCACAATTTCGATAAATAGGATGGCTGACCAGGTTGTTCCTTTAATTTCTTATTGGTATGTTTCATTCCCGATCCTGCCTGACCTGACTTAGTGTGGTCAATTTCATCATAGCATTTGAGCCGTTCCATATCATTCTCAATCTGAAAACATTCGGGTGTGCCCTGTAGAACATCCGCCAATACAGCGTTCGTTAGTATAAAGGTGAAAAAAATGTGGATAAAGACCATGAAACATTTACGTAGTTTATCTAACCTCTTATTTTGCATGGGAAATCCTTTTGATCAAATATGTATGGTTTGAATTCATGAATAGTAAACATGACTTGCCAATATGCTGTTCCTTGCTTGCACATCGTTGGGAATGGTAACAGAAATATCCAAAAACCTCAATTCTATTCGACACCGATGGGAATTTATCAGTTCAGTGAAACAGCATATAAATAGTATGAGGATGGGTTTCTGGAGTGCACGTTCCTTTCGGTAGACCTTGTTGTAAAAGCAGATATGAATAACTGTAAATGACATGATATCATCTTCATCAACCCTTTCTAACGATTTGATGAATGATGAGAAGAGGTTTCTCAAAGATCATTAAGAATTCTTCAATCTTATTAAAAGCATTCATTGCTTGTCATTACTTACTGCAATGCTTCACTCTTCCGCACAGTGAAAAAGAGCTTCAGACTCAAATAAAAATTTGTTATGAGCAGGTATGCCTTCCGGGATCCATGGTCTCAGAAATTAACATCCGTTCTTTTCAACCGGTACTTTCCGGTTTCGAAAAAATCCTATGGCAAAAGGGTTGCATACTCCAGCATTTCTTTCAAGTTGAAAAAACTATCAAATAGCCGAAAAATCAATCATGTGTGAAAATACTGAATGAAATATTGACGTGCAAGGATTGAAATTTAAATTCTTGATATAGTAAGATACTTAACCGAATTCAGTCCCACTCAGAATTGTGCCTCGGACAATTTTGCCCCTTTTCTTTTTGTGGTTTGTGGAGAATGTAGGGTGTGGGATTCAGGTGAATGATCTATTTTATGTGTTCAGGAGGAATTGTTATGAGGTTTGTTTGCAAGTGTTTATGTTTGCTTTTCGTATTGTCTGTTTGTTTCTCATTTTTCCCTATGGAAGGGTACACTGAAAGCGCCAGAGGAGTGACCAAAGACACACTGAAGATAGGGATTATCCTTGATCAAACCGGCCCTGCAGCCAATGTGAGTGCTCCTTTGACCAATGCAGTCAGAAGATACTTCAGATACAGTAATGAACAGGAAACGATTCATGGCAGAAAAGTCAATATAATGGTTGAAGATGACAGGTATTCGATCCCCAATGCAATTGCCGCCTTTAAGAAGCTCATCTATCGGGACAGGATATTGGCGTTGATCGGTCCCACATCATCCGGTGCAACGATCACACTCTTTCGACATATGGAAAAAGAAAAGATACCAACAATGGCTATCCCACCCAATGATAAGACAATCCTGCCAGTGAAGAAATATGTTTTCGGTGTTTTTGAAACATATCCTAACACGATAAAAACGCTCATTGATTATATGTTGGATGACTTGAAGCCCCAGGAACCAAAAGTAGCTTTGGTCTATCCTGATAATGAAACGGGGAAGCTCGATCTTGAACCGGCGATTGACAGGCTGAAAATGCATCATCTGTCACCGGTTGTAAAAGAGGTCTTAAACCCCGGTTCTCTTGACGCTGCGTCTCAGGTCATGAGCATGAGAAGGCATAAGGTGAACAACATCGTCCTGTGTGGTTTCCTCCCACAGCCTGCAGGGGTCCTTTTAAGGGAGCTGAAAAAATTCCGTTTGAATGCCTTTGTTTTTGGAAACACAGCGGCGTCATCGGAAGAGGTCATGCACATGGCCGGATCGTCGGCCAAAAACTACTATGGCATCAGTCCTTTTGCTTCATGGTATGATGAGGGCGAGGAAGTCGCCTTGATGAGAGAAGTGACCTTGCAATATGCCCCGGGTACGGACAAACCGTACAGAGGAAAACTCTATACCTATGGTTGGGCCATCGCCAAGGTCCTGAAAGAGGGCCTCATGCGCAGTGGTCCCGATATTGACGGCGATAAACTTGTAAGTGAACTGGAAAGTATAAAAGATCTTGAGATGAATGGGATATCCGGGCCGATCAATTTCAGCCCGACGAATCATAAAGGGATGAGTGCTGCAAAGGTATTCAGAGCCGATCCGGACAGCGGTAAGTTTGTTCCTGAAACCGGGTGGAGAAGTTCAAAATAGTTGAGAACGGTTCCTTCACTCCGTATCGTTCATGTGGTTCAAGAGATGGTTTGCCGAATTCTCAATCATTCCCTCGGCCAACTGACTTACACTTCTCTCTGAGGGAATGCTTTTCATGAACGACATGGCGAATGTATAGGAATTGTGAAATTATATGAGAGGTATTTGGGGTGTTCGGCTCAAGAGTTAAATGTGTGTTTGATCATTCACCTGATTTTTTAATGTTAGCCGAACACCCTGAATGCACTGAAGGTCATAAGTTCTAATGACAAGAGATCATCTGCTTCCAATCTTTTTGAACGAGTTGATGAATAATGAGAAGGAGTTCATTACAGATTATTCAGAATTATCCATTCTTATTAAAGTATTCATTGCCTATCACTCTTTTCGCTGCCCCAATTCTTTGTCTTCAAGGGGTTAAAACCGGATCTGGTTTTCCGGTGCCAGGAGGTCAATAAAGACAGTATTTCTTAGATGGAGTTTAACCCAGGCTGATTTTCTTGTGTCACGGGGATCGAACAAAAAAATGCTGCCCTATATCTCGGTAAAAACGGTCCTTTTTTTCCATTTTTACTTCCTTCATGGTATTTGTTCTTCAAAAAATAAAGCAAAAGTGGGCCTGACATCAAGAGAAAAATACAGAGACTCTCGATATCCTCGCAATTCATCAGTGGCTGCCCCAGAAATTTTCCTGGGATTGTCTCGTTTCATCCATGTCATTTCACACCAACATCAAGGCAAAAAGATGAAGATCATTTTGCATTTCCTCGCGATCGAATGGATTAAGCTTTCCATTGTTCAGTAATAGCAACAGTATTATTAGTTATAGTATAAAATGTTGCGAAATAACAAGTACTTTGTAATCCAATTTCATGTACTTTGCCCTTGACAAACCACTGTGTATGTACTAAAAAATTTGGTGTTACAATGACCATAAGTCAGTTATGTAATTGACGGTCATTCTTTAATCTCAAGTCATCTTAGATGATTTGGGCATTTCTGGGCAATGCAGTGGAGTCAACAAGAATACGCATACAGATGGTGTTAAAATGAATGAGAGAGATGAAGGAGATGGAGATGGAGTTTGGATTTACTGAGGAACAGAGGATTTTGAGAGAGAGTGTCAGGGATTTTATGGAAAAGGAATGTCCGCCTGAATACATCAGAGAATTGGACGAAAAGGAGCAATATCCATATGAAGTTTATGGAAAGATGGCTGAGCTGGGTTGGTTTGGCCTGCCTTTTCCTGAGGAATATGGAGGCAGCGGATTGGGCGCTGTGGATTTTGTAATTGTCGGAGAGGAGATGTCCCGATTTTCTTATGAAATCGCAGCAGGTTTCGGCATCAGCATATTTTGTGGTTTGAATATCCTTGAAAACGGAAGTGTGGCTCAAAAGAAATACTATATACCGAAGATGATATCAAATGAGATCAGGCTCTCCATATCCATCACCGAGCCAAATGCAGGTTCTGATGCTGCGTCCTTGACTACATCGGCGGTCTTGGATGATGACAACTGGGTCATCAATGGGCAGAAGACATTTCAGACAGCTGCCGATGCAGAGAAGAATATTATGAGTGTGTATGTTCGAACGGATAAGGATGTTCCCAAACATAAAGGCATCAGTTTGATTCTTGTGCCCAATGATCTCCCCGGCATCGAAATCAGGAGGATAAATACACTTGGGAGAAAGATGCTCCATACGAATGAAGTATTCTTTGATGATGTGAGGGTTCCCTATGAAAATATGGTGGGGGAAATGAATAATGGATGGAAGTTGCTTCTCTCTGGTCTGGAGCTGGAAAGACTGTATGCATGCTCAACATTTGTGGGAAGTTCCCAGACCGTCGTGGATATCGCCCTGGAACACTCCAAGCAGAGGGTCCAGTTCGGAAGACCAATTGGTACATTTCAGGCCATGGGACATATGCTGGCCGACATGCAGACCGAGGTGGATGCAGCTCGTTTGCTGCTGTATAGGGCCGCCTGGATGCATGATCAGGGCATGCCCTGCATGAAGGAGGTGAGCATGGCAAAGCTTTTTACGTCCGAAACATATGCAAAGCTTTCA